>NZ_AMPR02000138.1:0-7881 GCF_000307735.3 Cupriavidus sp. HPC(L)
CTGCGGAAACATCAGCGTCTGCGCCAGCGGCAGCACCGGACCGGCCCTCCCTCTCTGCATCTGCGCGCACAGCAGCGAGAACAGCAGCATGCCGTGCGCGACGGTGGCACCGAAATGGGTGCCGCGCGCGAACGCCGGATCGCAGTGGATCGGATTGTCGTCGCGCGACAGCCGCGCGAAGCGATCGAAGTCCTGCTGCGTCAGCACGCGCGGCGCGGACGGTACGGCGGGCCCGGAAGGCTGGGAAGGCTGCGGGATGGCCATCGTCACTGCGGGACCTCGACGATGCCGCCGGTGACTTCGATGCGGTCGCCGGCGGCGGGGTTGGCGGCAAAGCCGGGAACGTTGGACGGCTGGATCGCCGGCGCCGGCGAGTTCGGCGTACCACCGCGCGGCACCGTGCGCACCACCTGCGACGGCGGCAGCGGCGTGCCGTTGCGCAGATGGTCGTACATCGCGTCGAGCGCGCGGTTCAGGTACAGATGCAGCGGCACGTAGCGGTTGCCATAACCGGGCACCAGCGCATTGAACGCGTCGAAGTGCTGGGCGTTGGTCACCTCGACATACGACAGCCGGCTCGCCGCGCCCTCGCGCTGCCGGTTCAGCCCCAGGTACGGGCGCGAGGTGTGGTTGACCGGCAGCAGCGCATCGTCGCGCCCGTGCACGATCAGCGCCGGCTTGCCGCGCAGATTGCCGTTGCGCAGCGTCAGCCGCTGGCCGACCTGCAGCGCGAGGGCCTGCGGCGAAATGCCGGTCACCAGATCGCGCAGGCAGCGCGCGCCCGCGGTGTTGGCGTCGTCGACCGGCGAGCCCGGCGAGCGCGACAGCAGATCCCGGCGCGGTCCGCGCGGATCCAGGTCGTTGATCAGCTGCACGCCCGACGACGGCGGCACGCCGTTGCCGGTCGCGAACATGTTGGCCATCTGCGCCTGCGTCACCGGCGCCGGTTCGAACGCCGCGTTGATGCCGCTGAAGCTGTAGCCGCACAGCCGGTCCGTCACGCTGGCGCGCGACAGCGCATTGGCATAGGTCACCGCCACCGCGCTGGAGACCTCGAAGAAGCCCAGCGAGGCGTGCAGCACCGCGGACTCCGGCTCCCAGCCGTAGTCGCGCAGCGCCTGCTGGGCGTTGGCGGCCTGCTCGGCCAGCGTCGCGCCCTTGATGATGCCGGCGCTGGCCAGCGCGGCGCAGCGGTTGGTCGGAATGGTGCCCAGCGTCGCGTAGAAACCGACCGCGGGCGCCTGCGCGTTGGCCGGGTCCTGCGCCGCGCACAGCTGCAGCAGGTTGGCCATCGTCGTGTAGTCGTACAGCGTGCGGCCATTGACGGCCACCGGCGTGCCGCCGCGCCGCACGGTGATGCCGGCGTCCTGCGGCATGTTCAGGTTCGGCTCGCTGACCGCGACGCCGTCGATCAGGCCCTGCACGTCGGCCTCCGCCGCGGCGACCGCGGCGCCGCCGCCATTGGACAGGCTCGAGGCGATCACCAGCAGCTTGTCCTTGTCGATGGTGCGGCGGCGCTGGCCGTCACGCATCTCGCCATGCCGGTCGTTGATCGCCCAGAGGCCGAATTCGATCGCCTGCAACGTGAACAGGCCCCAATCCTTCTCGGGATTGCGCTGCGAATGCGCGTGCTTGAAGGCGAGCCGATGCGGCGCCGCGGCGATGAAGGCGGCGCGCGCGTTGTCGTCGATCGGCGCGGCGAAATGCGCCTCGCGGCCGGCGGCGGCGCGGCTGGTGCGGGTGCCGTCGATCAGCGCGACGGTGTCGTTGGCGAGATCGTGCGGCGCGGCGCCGGTACCCTTGTCGGTATAGGCCACCGCGCAGCCGCGCTTCAGGCCCCATTCGCCGGTCGAGATACCGCCGTAGACGCCGCGCGAGCCGGACGACGTGGCGGTGATCAGGCACGGCCGCGCGGGATCGAAGCTGGCCGGGATCTGCACCATCATCGTAACGTTCTGCCGGCCGCTGCCGTCGTCGGCATAGGCCAGATACTCGACGCCGGGGATCTTGCCCTGGCCGCCGGTGACGTTGCCCTGCGCGTCGACGTTGGGCCCGTACAGCGTGCCGTAGCCGCCCGCGGCGCTGACATCGACCAGCGCCTGGTAGTTGCTCCAGATCGCGTAGCGGCGCAGCTCGGTGCGGGTCGGCGCGTTGGGATCGGCCGGCAGCGGCGCGGTCCCGGCCAGTCCGTCCTTGCCGAGCCCCGCGGTCAGCAGATCGTCGGCGTTGCCGTCGTAGTCGTGCACCGTCAGCGAGCCGATATAGGCGGGACGCTGGTTGACCGGCGCGCCATGGTCGTCGTCATCGTCGGAGCCGCAGCCAACGAGCGCCATGCAGGCCAGCGGAATCAGCAGCGGAACCAGCGGCGTCCGCCCTGCCGATCCTGCCCTTGCCGTGGCCCGGCCGCGCCGCTGCCCTGCCGCTTCGCTTCGGTGTGTCTGCTGCATCGTGGTCTCCTTGGATGGCAACGCCGCATGCGAGCGCCGCATCAATGCTGCCGGTATTGCATGCGCAGCTTGTGTTTTTCGATCTTTCCCGACGGCGTGCGCGGCAACGCGTCGACCACGCGCACGTGGCGCGGCACCTTGTAGCCGGCCAGAAGCTGCCGGCAATGCGCGATCGCGTCCTGCGGATCGAGCGCGGCGCCGGGCCGAAGCACCAGCAGCGCCATGCCGACCTCGCCCCAGCGCTCGTCGGGCACGCCGATCACCGCGGCCTCGGCGACCTGCGGCAACGCGAACAGCGCCTGCTCGACCTCGGCCGGATAGACGTTCTCGCCGCCGGAAATGAACATGTCCTTGGCGCGATCGACGATGTAGTAGTCGCCGTCGGCATCGACATAGGCGATGTCGCCCGAATGCAGCCAGCCGTCGCGCAGCGCGGCCGCGGTGGCCTCGGGCAGGTTCCAGTAGCCCGGCGTCACGCCCGGCCCCTTGATCAGCAGCTCGCCGCGCTCGCCCGGCGCGACATCGTTGCCGAGCGGGTCGACCACGCGCGTCAGCATCGAGCCGACCGGCTTGCCGATGGTGCCCGGCTTGCGGCGTGCGGTGTCCTCGTCGGCGACGAACACGGTCGGGCCCGTCTCGGTCATGCCGAAACCGAAGCAGATCGTCACGCCCTTGGCCTGGTACGCCCGCAGCAGCGGCAGCGGCACCGGCGAGCCGCCGGCCGCGCAGCTGCGCAGCCGCGACAGGTCGGCCCGTTCGAAGTCCGGATGCTGGGCGAGGAACTGGTAGATCGACGGCACCGCGAAGAACATCGTGATGCCCGCGCCCGAGCGCGCATCGAGCCGCGCCAGCGTCGCGCCCGCATCGAACTGGCGCGCGACGTGCACGGTGCCGCCGGCATGCAGCACCGGATTCGCGTACAGGTTCAGGCCGCCGGTATGGAAGAACGGCAGCACCGCCAGCATCACGTCGTCGCGCGTGATGCGGTTGGCGATCGTCGCGTTGACGGCGTTGAAGAACACCATGCCGTAGGTCTGGATCACGCCCTTGGGCCGGCCGGTGGTGCCGGAGGTGTACAGCAGATGCCAGACCTCGTGTTCGTCGCGGCAAGGCATCTCGACGGTGCGCCCCGACGCGGCGGCCAGCACCGCCTCGTATTCGGTCCAGCCCGCCGGCACATCGGCCGCCTCGTCGTCGGCCAGATGCAGCACCGCGCGCAGCGCGCGCCCGCGTGCCAGTTCGGCGGCGACATGAAGAAAGCCGTCGCCGGCCACCAGCACCTCGGGCATGCAGTCGTCGAGAATCGGCGCGAGCTCGGCTGGCGCCAGCCGCCAGTTCAGGCAGACCATCACCATGCCGGCCTTGGCGCAGCCGTACAGCATCTCGAGATAGTCGGCGCTGTTGTGCGCCAGCACGGCGACGCGGCTGCCGGGGGCCAGCACGAGCGTCTGCGTCAGGTATTCGGCGAAGCGGCTGGCGCGCTCGTCGAACTGGCGGTAGCTGATCCGCCGGCCGCTGTCGACATCGACCAGCGCGATCTTGTCGGGGCGGTGCCGTGCGTGCTTGTGCAGCCAGTCGACTACGTACATGGGCGCCCCGCGTCGCGTTGGACTTCGATGATGAACGTCGTCATGGTCGTCATCGCGCCGCGCGCAGACGTCCCACGATGCCTTGCGGGAAATAATAGACGCTGAGCACGAACAGCAAACCCAGCCACAGCAGCCAGCGATCGGGATGCAGCAGCGAAGACAGCAGCGGCAGCGCCGCGGTGGCCTCGCTGGCGAGCTGCATCACGTCCTGCAGATAGGTCTGCGCCAGCAGGAACAGCACGGTGCCGATCACCGCGCCATACATCGTGCCCATGCCGCCGATCACGACGATCAGCAGGATGTCGACCATGATCTCGAACGACAGCGAGGTATCCGGGCCGTTGTAGCGCAGCCAGATCGCCATCAGCACGCCGGCCAGCGTGGCGAAGGCCGCGGACAGCACCGTCGACACCGTGCGGTAGACCACCGTGCGGTAGCCGATCGCCTCGGCGCGGAAGTCGTTCTCGCGGATGGCCTGCAGCACGCGCCCGAACGGCGAATTGACCACGCGCAGCAGCATCAGGAACAGCACGGCGGCGCCGGCCAGCACCAGGTAGTACGAAAACAGCTTGCCATTGAGCGGCACGCCCAGCCATTCGATCGCCTCGCCGTCGGCATCCTCGAGCGCGAAGCCCGGCGTCAGCAGCGCCGGTACCTTGAACGACAGCCCGTCCTCGCCGCCGGTCCAGGCCGACAGCTGCGACACCAGCGTGGCGAAGGCGGTCGCCACCGCCAGCGTGATCATCGCGAAGAAGATCGCGCGCACGCGCAGCGAGAACAGCCCGATCACCAGCGCCAGCAGCATCGACACCGCCAGCGCGCCGGCGATGCCCGCCAGCAGCGCGCCCCAGCCCGGCTCGAAGCGCGTCATCGCGATCGCCACGCCATAGCCGCCGATGCCGAAGAACATCGTGTGCGCGAACGAGACGATGCCGGTGTAGCCGAGCAGCAGGTCGTAGCTCGCCACCAGCACCACGAAGATGCAGATCTTGGCGGCCATGTTCAACGCGCGCGCGCCGGGGATCAGGAACGGCGTGCAGAGCAGCGCCAGCAGCAGCAAGAGCAGCAGCACCGTCAGTGCGCGGCTGCGCGGGGTATCGCCGGAGAGCAGTCGGATCATGATGCGGTCGGTTCCTTTGCCATGCGATGTGACGCGGCGACAGGCCTCAGCGCCGCGCCACCGGATACAGACCCTGCGGCCGCCACAGCAGGATCAGCACCATCAGCAGGATGTTGGAGAACAGCGCCACCTTGGGAAACAGGAAGCCGGTGTAGTTGGCCATCAGCCCGACCAGCAGCGCGCCGACGAAGCAGCCGGCGGTCGAGCCGAGCCCGCCGATGATGATCACGATGAAGATCAGCACATTGACCTGCGCGCCGATCGCCGCGGTGATGTTCTGCTGATAGAGCCCCCACAGCACGCCGCCCATGCCCGCCAGCCCCGCGCCGACCGCGAACACGCCGACGAACAGCCGGCGCACGCGATAGCCGAGCGCCTCGACCATCTCGCGGTTCTCGACGCCGGCGCGGATCAGCAGGCCGATGCGCGTGCGGTTCAGCACCAGCAGCATCGCGATGAAGACGGCCAGCCCCAGCACCACGGCGATCAGCCGGTATTTCTCGATCGCGGCATCGCCCAGCAGCACCGCGCCGCGAAAGCTCGCCGGCAGCGTCAGCGCGATGGTCTCGGGTCCCCAGATCGCCTTGATCAGCTGTTCGGCGACGATCATGCCGCCCATCGTGATCAGGATCTGCTTCAGATGCTGGCCATAGACGGGACGCACCACCACGCGCTCGAAGGCCAGGCCCAGCGCGCCGGCCACCGCCATCGCGGCGAAGATCGCCAGCGCGAACACCGCCAGGTTCAGCGCCAGGCTGTCGGCCTCGACCCAGGGCGCCAGCGGCAGCAGCACCGAGGCCGCGATATAGGCGCCCAGCGCGATGAAGGCGCCGTGGCCGAAGTTCAGCACGTCCATCAGGCCGAACACCAGCGTCAGGCCCGACGACACCACGAAGATGATCATGCCCATCGCCAGGCCGGCGATCGTCAGCGTCAGCCAGGTCGAGCCGCTGCCGATCAATGGATACGCCAGCAGCATCAGCAGCGGCGCGAGCGCCAGCGGCAGCCAGTCGAGCCGCGCGGCGGGCAGATCGGTGGTATTCGCCGCCGGCGTGGCATCGGCTGGGACGGAGGTCACCGGAGATGGGGGTTCGGACGCGGTGCTGCCAGCGGTCATGGTCAGGTTTCCTCGGGAACGGCGGACATCACGGCCGACTTCGCGGCCGAAGTCACGGGCGGCATCGTCAGGGCAGACATCATTGGTGCGCGGCCAGCGACAGCCCCAGCAGGCGCTGCTGCAGGCTCTCGTCGGCGGCGAGCTCGGCCATGGTGCCGGCGTGCACGACGCGGCCGTCGTCCATCACCGCCACCGTGTCGCCGACCGCCCGCGCCATCTGGAAATTCTGCTCGACCAGCAGCATCGACACGTCGGTCTGCTTCAACTCGCGAAACACTGCGATCATGTTCTGGATGATGGCCGGGGCCAGCCCCTTGGTCGGTTCGTCGACGATCAGCAGCCGGCGCGGCTCGACGATGGCGCGCGCGACCGACAGCATCTGCTTCTGGCCGCCGGACAGCACGCCGGCGCGCTGATGCCAGAACACCTTCAGCGCCGGGAACATGCGCAGCACCCAGTCGAGCCGCTGTGGATCGGCCGGCCCCTGGCGCGCGGCGAGCCGCAGGTTCTCGGCCACCGTCAGGTCGGAGAACACGCCCATGTTCTCGGGCACGTAGCCGATGCCGGCCTGCGCGATCGCCGGCGTGTCCAGCGCGGTGATGTCCCTGCCGTCGAATTCGATCCGGCCGGCGCCAGCCCGCCACAGGCCCATCACCGTGCGCAGCGTGGTGGTCTTGCCCGCGCCGTTGCGCCCGAGCAGCATCGTGACGCCGCCGCGCGGCACCTTGAGCGTGACGCCGTGCAGGATGTGATACGGCCCGATATGCGTCTGCACGCCGGCGAGGCGCAGCAGCGGCTGCGCGGCGGCGTGCGGCGCGGAGATCGAGGTGGCGTGCTCAGCCATCGGCACCCTCCCCCTCGGCCGGCAGGCCCAGATAGGCCTGCTGCACGATCGGCGAGGCGATCACCTCGGCCGGATCGCCATCGGCCATCAGGCTGCCGTTGTGCAGCACCACGATGCGATCGGCCAGCGAGCGCACCACGTCCATCTTGTGTTCGACCAGCAGCACGGTGTGCGCGCGGTCCTGCTTGATCTCGCGGATCAGGTCGAGGATCACCGGCACCTCGTCGACGCTCATGCCGGCGGTCGGCTCGTCGAACATGAAGACGCGCGGGCGCAGCGCCAGCAGGATCGCGACCTCGAGCTTGCGCTGGTCGCCGTGCGGCAGCGCGGCCACGGCCAGGTCGCGCTTGGCCGCCAGCGCGACCCGTTCCAGGCAGCGCTCGGCCTCGGCATTGACGCCGCGATGGCTGCTCCAGACCGTCAGCAGATCGAGGCCGATGCGGGCGCGCGCCTGGACGGCCAGCCGCACGTTCTCGAGCACCGACAGGTTCGGAAACAGGCTGGTCAGCTGGAAGGCCCGGCCGATGCCGCGGCGCGCCTTGGCCGATGCGCTCAGGCCGGTGATGTCGCGGCCGTACAGCGCGATACGGCCGCCGGTCGGCGCCAGCTGGCCCGAGATCAGGTTGAAGTAGGTGGTCTTGCCCGCGCCGTTCGGGCCGACGATGCAGGTCAGCTCGCCGGCGCGGAACGCGCACGACACCGCGTTGACGGCCACATGGCCGCCGAAGCGGATCGTCAGGTCGCGGGTTTCCAGCGCCGGCTGT
>NZ_AMPR02000137.1:0-7949 GCF_000307735.3 Cupriavidus sp. HPC(L)
CGGTGCCAGCGCGGCCTTCACGCTGCTGCCCGCGGGCGCCGCGCAGGCCGAGGACCTGCGCATCGGCCTGGCGGCCGACGTCACGTCGATGGACCCGCACTGGAACAACGCCGGACCCAACAACGCGATCGCGCTGCATATCTTCGAATCGCTGGTGTTCATGGACAAGAACGCCCGCTACATCCCGGGGCTCGCGCTGTCGTGGAAGCCGATCGACGCGACCACCTGGGAAATCAAGCTGCGTCCCAACGTCAAGTGGCACGACGGCTCGCCCTTCACCAGCGAGGACGTCAAGGCGTCGCTGCAGCGCCCCGAGAAGCTGACCAACGCGCCGGGCTCGTTCACCAGCTACACCAAGCCGATCGCGCGAATCGACACGCCGGACCCGCTGACGGTGCGGCTGACGATGAACGTGCGCAACTACGCCAACCTCGCCAACGACCTGAACAGCGTGCCGATCATGCCCAAGCGCATCGCGGCGACGCTGAACCAGACGGACTTCGACAGCGGCAAGGCGATGATCGGCACCGGGCCGTTCAAGTTCGTCCGCTTCGCGCGCGGCAGCGAGATCGTGATGGAGCGCAATCCTGACTACTGGGGCCCGAAACCCGAGTGGGACCGCGCGGTGTTCCGCATCATCACCGACAGCGGCGCGCGCACCTCGGCGCTGCTGGCCGGCGATGTCGACGTGATCGAGAGCGTGCCGTCGGCCGACGTGGCGAAGCTGAAGAAGGACGCACGCTTTCGCATCGAGCAGCAGGTCTCGTGGCGCACGATCTTCTGGCAGATGGACCAGTCGCGCGACAACCCGCCTTATGTGACCGACCGCGCCGGCAAGCCGCTCGGCAAGAACCCGTTCAAGGACGCGCGCGTGCGCGCCGCGATCAGCCACGCGCTGAACCGCGACGCGATCGTCTCGCGCATCATGGAGGGCCTGGCGGTGCCCGCCTCGTCGATCGTCTCGCCGCAGATCTTCGGCCATCCGGGCACCAAGCCCGACGCCTACGATCCGCAGCGCGCCAGGCAGCTGCTGGCGCAGGCCGGCTACCCGGACGGCTTCGGCCTGACGCTGCATGCGACCAACAACCGCTACCTGAACGACGCGCAGGTGGCGCAGGCTACCGCCAGCATGCTGACGCGCATCGGCATCCAGACCAAGGTGGAGACCATGCCGGTGGCGGCCTACTTCACGCGCGCGCGCCAGGGCGATTTCTCGTTCCAGATGCTGGGGTGGGGCTCGGCCGCGGCCGACGTCGCGCTGCGCTCGATCACCGGCACGCCCGATCCCAAGACCGGCTACGGTACCTGGAACTGGGGGCGCTACAGCAATCCGCAGCTCGACAAGCTGATCGAGACCTCGCTGACCACGATCAGCAGCGACAAGGCGCGCGAGGAGAACGCCCGCACCGCCGCCAAATTCGCACTGGCCGACCACGCCATCATTCCGTCGCACAGCCAGCTGGCGATGTGGGCGATGCGCAAGGGCATCCGCTACGAAGCGCGCACCGACGAATGGTCGCTGGCGCAGTTCTTCCGCAAGGAATAGCGACAGATAGCGCCCGAATCGGGCTAGCGGCTCCCCTCTCCCGCGCGCGGGAGAGGGGTTGGGGGAGAGGGCAACGGCGGTCCCGACACCGCCGCGCTCGAAAACCACCTCCCTCTCCCCAGCCCTCTCCCCCTGAGGGGGAGAGGGAGAACACCACGGCCGGCAATATAGTCCGCCTAGATCCTCAACCGCTCCTCCTGCCGCGCATTCGCCCTGCGTAAGCCCTTGACCCACTGGCGCGCCGGCAGGCCCGTCGCTTCCTGCACCACGCGCGCGCGCTGGTCCAGCGTTTCCCAATCGATGTCGATCGCCGGCCCATTGAAGGCCAGCGCGATGACGTTGCCGTCGTGCACCTCGGGAAACACCAGCACGCGATCGTCGAACGCCTCGCAGATCCGCACGATGTTCTTCGGAAAGCTGTCGTGGTCGCCGAACAGGTTGATCGTCATCACGCCGGGGTCCTTCAGCACGCGCCGGCAGGCCTTGTAGAACGCCGTGGTGTCGAGCACCGGCCCGCGCGCGGTGGCGTCGTACAGGTCGACCTGCAGCACGTCGTGCGCGCCGGTGCTGGCGGGGTCCATCACATAGTCCCAGGCGTCCTGTTCGCGCACGGTCAGCCGCGCGTCGTTCTCGCGCAGGCCGAACATGCTGCGGCCCGCGACGATCACGGCGGGATTGAGCTCCACCGCGGTGACGCGCGCACTGGCGAAATGCCGATGGCAGAACTTCGTCAGCGAGGCCGCGCCCAGGCCCAGCTGCGCGATATGGAAATCGCGCTGCGACGGCGACAGGAACAGCAGCCAGGCCATCATCTGCTGCGCGTATTCGAGCTCGATCGCATCGGGCTTGCGCAGCCGCATCGCGCCCTGCACCCACTCGGTGCCGAAATGCAGATAGCGCACGCCATTCCATTCGGAGAAGGTCACCGGCGCAAAGCGCGGCGTCATCCGTTTTTCGTCGTTGCGCAGATCACGGTCGGCGGCCGTGTCGCGATCGTGGCGGCGATCGGCGCGTTCGCGTTCGCCGCGCGCGGGGCGGCGCGAAGCCACGGCTTCGATCGATTTTCTTTTCAACAGGGTCATGGGTCGGCAATGCGGTCGGCAATGCGGTCCGCAACGCAGTCAGCAATGCGGCGGGCTACGGAAAGACCGCCCCATTCGAAGAGGCGGTCCGGCGTCAATCACGGCCGCGATTGTGACAGAAGCGCGCGCCACAACACCAGTTTCTGCTCGAAGGTGCGCGCGGCATGGGCGGGGCTCGACGAGGGCAGCACCACGGTCTCGTATCCCGCAGCGGCGAACTGCGGCGCGAAGCGGCCCGAGGTGCCGCCGTTGAAGCCGACGCGGCGCAGCGCCGGCGCCAGCTGCCGCAGGCGCTCGAAGTCGTTGGCCTGCGGGTGGCGGATATTGGAATCGAGGCTGCCGGGCCGCACGCAGGCGCCCAGCACGTCCCAGATGCCGACGCGATGCGCCAGCACGCGCGTCAGCCGCTCGGCATAGGGCAGCTCGGGCAGCGGTTCGCCGAGCAGCGCGCCGAGCAGCGGCCAGAACTGGTTGCGCGGATGCGCGTAGTACTGGCGCGCGGCCAGCGACGCGGCGCCGGGGAAGCTGCCGAGGATCAGCACGCGGGTATGGCGGTCGATCACCGGCGGCAGGCCTTGCTGCAGGTCTGGCGGCGCCCCTGGCGACGCCGCCGACGGTACCACCCGGGGCACGCCGCGCCTGGCCGGCATCAGGCCAGCAGCTTGTTGATCCGCTGCACGTAGGCCGCGGGGTCTTCCAGCATGCCGCCCTCGGCCAGCAGCGCCTGGTCGAACAGCACGTGCACGCGGTCGGCGAACGCATCGCCCTCGGCTCCCGCATCGGCACCGGCCAGCTGGCGCAGCTTGCCGACCAGCGCGTGCGACGGGTTCAGTTCGAGGATCGGCTTGGTCTGCGGCGCCTTCTGGCCGGCCTGCTTCAGCAGCCGCTGCAGGTAGCCGCTGATCTCGCCCTCGTCCGACACCAGGCACGAGGCCGAGTCGGTCAGCCGCAGCGTCACGCGCACGTCCTTGGCCTTGTCGGCTAGCACCTCCTTGGCGCGCGTCAGCACGTCCTTCCATTCGCCCTCGGCCTTCTGCTGCTCGGCCTTTTCCTCTTCGTCGGCCAGCGCGCCCAGGTCCAGGCCGCCGCGCGCCACCGACACCAGCTCCTTGCCGTCGAACTCGTTCAGGAAGGACAGCATCCATTCGTCGACGCGATCGGTCAGCAGCAGCACCTCGATGCCCTTCTTGCGGAACACCTCCAGATGCGGGCTGGCCTTGGCGGCATTCCACGTGTCGGCGGTCACGTAGTAGATCTTGTCCTGCCCTTCCTTGATGCGGCCGACATAGTCGGCCAGCGACACGGTCTGCTCGGCCGAATCCTGATGGGTCGAGGCGAAGCGCAGCAGCTTGGCGAGGCGTTCCTGGTTCGCGGTGTCCTCGCCCAGGCCCTCCTTGAGCACCTGGCCGAACTGCTGCCAGAAGCTGGCGTACTTGTCGCGCTCGGCCTGGTCCTCGCTGTCGGCCATCGCTTCGAGCATCGACAGCACGCGCTTGGTGCTGCCTTCGCGGATCGCCTTGACGTCGCGGCTTTCCTGCAGCAGCTCGCGCGAGACGTTCAGCGGCAGGTCGGACGAATCGATCACGCCCTTGACGAAGCGCAGGTAGTTCGGCAGCAGCTGCTCGGCGTCGTCCATGATGAAGACGCGCTTGACGTACAGCTTCAGGCCGCCGCGATGGTTGCGGTCCCACAGGTCGAACGGCGCGCGCGCCGGGATGTACAGCAGCTGCGTGTATTCGTTGCGCCCTTCGACGCGGTTGTGCGTCCATGCCAGCGGCTTCTCGTGGTCGTGCGCGATGTGCTGGTAGAACGCGACGTACTGCTCCTCGGTGATGTCGCTCTTGGCGCGGGTCCACAGCGCGCTGGCCTGGTTGACGCTCTCCCACTCGTCGGTGCGCTTGTACGCGCTGGTGTCGGCGTCCCAGACCTCCTTGGGCATGCGGATCGGCAGCGAGATATGGTCCGAGTACTTGCGGATGATGTCCTTGATCTTCCACGCCGACAGGAAGTCGTCCTCGCCCTCGCGCAGATGCAGCGTGATCGCGGTGCCGCGCTCGGCGCGCTCGATCGCATCGACGGTGAACTCGCCGTCGCCGCCACTCTCCCAGCGCACCGCCTCCGAGGCCGGCACGCCCGCGCGGCGGGTCTCGACGGTGACGCGGTCGGCGACGATGAAGGCCGAGTAGAAACCGACGCCGAACTGGCCGATCAGCGCGGCGTCCTTCTGCTGGTCGCCCGACAGCTGCTCGAAGAATTCCTTGGTACCCGAACGCGCGATCGTGCCCAGGTTGCGGATCGCCTCGTCGCGGCTCATGCCGATGCCGTTGTCGGTGATCGTGATGGTGCGGGCCTGGCTGTCGGTCTCGATGCGGATCGCCAGGTCGGCGTCGTTCTCGAGCAGCGCGGGATTGGCGATCGCCTCGAAGCGCAGCTTGTCGGTGGCATCCGAGGCGTTCGAGATCAGCTCGCGCAGGAAGATCTCCTTGTTGCTGTACAGGCTGTGGATCATCAGATGCAGCAGCTGCTTGACTTCCGCCTGGAAGCTCATCGTCTCGTGCGTGGCGTTCATGGTTCTCCTCGTCAATGGGTCCCGGCGCCGCCGCCGCGCAAAGGCGGCAGCGCCCATCGTTCAATTCGGTGCGCCGCGGGCAGGTGGCATGGCGGCGCCGGTGGCGGCCAGATAGGGACGCCCCGGCGGATTTTCAAGTGGCAAGCCCGAGGCCCGGGTCAGCCCCGGGGCAGCCCCGGGCGGCCGGGGGCTATAGCCGGTCGAGCTGGCGCGCCAGGAAGTCCAGCATCAGCGGATCGTGGCCGCAGGCGACGTTGAAGCGCATCCAGCCGGATGGCAGCTGCGACGGCGAGAACAGGCTGCCGGGCGCGAACAGATAGCCCTCCTCGTGTCCGGCCGTGGCGATCGCATTGGTATCGCGGCCGGTATCGGCCCACAGGTACATGCCGGCATGCTGGCCCGGAAACAGCGTCAGCCCGAGCTTCTCCAACGCGTGCCGGGTCTCGTCGCGGGCGCGCTCCAGCCGGTTGCGCACGCGTTCGACATGCTTGCGGTAGTGGCCCTCGGTCAGCACCTTGTACAGCACGCGCTCGTTGATCTCCGGCGTGGCCAGCCCGGCCAGCAGCTTGGCGTCGGTCAGGCTCTGCGCCAGTTCGGGACGCGCCGCGACGAAGCCGACCCGCAGGTTGGCTGCCAGCGTCTTGGAGAAGCTGCCGAGGTAGATCACGCGCTTGAGCTGGTCCAGGCTCGCCAGCCGCGTGGCAGGATGGCCGGGCGGGCACAGGTCGCAGTAGATGTCGTCCTCGACCACCAGGAAGTCGTACTGCTCGGCCAGCCGCAGCAGCTGGAAGGCCTTGGCGGCCGACAGCGAGGTGCCGGTCGGGTTGTGCAGCACCGAATTGAGGACCAGCAGCCGGGGACGGTGGGCCTGCACGATGCGCTCCAGCGCCTCGAGGTCGGGTCCCTCGGCCGTGTACGGCACGCCGATCACCTGCGCGCCCTGGGCGGCGAAGCGCGCGAACATCACGAACCAGGCGGGATCGCCGACCAGCACCGGATCGCCGGGCCGGACATAGAGCCGCGCGATCAGGTCCAGCGCCTGCGTGATGCCCGAGGTCAGCACGATCTGTTCGGGTGCGGCGCCGATCTCCAGCTCCGCCAAACGCGTGCGCAGCTGCTGGCGCAGCGGCAGGAAGCCCTCGGGCGTGCCGCTGGCCAGGAAATGGCTGCCCGGCTGGCGCGCCAGGCCGCGCAGCGCGCTGCCGATCAGCTCGCCATCGAGCCAGTCGTTGGGCAGGAAGCCCAGGCCCGGCGCCTTGCGCGGCTCGGCACGGTGGAACATGTTGCGCAGCAGCCAGGGCACGTCGATGTTGCGCGACGCATGCGGCGCCGTGGCGCCCTCGCTTGGCATGCCGGCGCCCAGGCCCGGGCCGATCGACGGCCCCCGCTCGCGCACGAAGAAGCCGGAGCCGCGCCGCGATTCGAGATAGCCCAGCGCGACCAGCCGGTCGTAGGCCTCGACCACGGTAAAGCGCGAGATGCCCTTGTCCTGCGCCAGCTGGCGGATCGACGGCATGCGCATGCCGGGGCGGAACACCCGCTCCTCGATCCGCATCCGCGCCCATTCGGTCAGTTGCCCGACCAGCGTCATCTGCGCCGAGGGCACCGGGTCGGGCAGGCTGTCGGCGGCCGACAGCTCGCCCGATGCCGGAGGGGCCGACGGCAACACCAGCCGCAGCGGACGGCGGGTGGCGGCACGGGCCGGCCTGCCGGCCGCCTCGTCCTTGCCCTGGCCGATCGCCTGCCCGGCCGGCGGCGTTTGCCCGGTCTCGCCGTGCGGCGACCCGGCCTGATTTCCTGTTTCCATGGACGGCCCCCGAAAACTGTACTGAGGATCAGCAGAATAACTGTATCGGTACTGTACCGACAACCTTGTCTAACATCGACACACGATAAAAGCCGGTCCGGCGTCACCCGGCGAACCGGTGCCCGGCTGTCCGGCCGGCAAGGCCATGCCGGCACAGGCGGCCGCACCGGTACAGGCTCCGGCGCTCGGCCAATACCGGCCCACATACCGACACCCCGCAGAACAAGGAGACCCCCGATGTCCGACACCCCGCTGCCGCCCACGCGCAAGCGCTTCGACGAGGACGCCTATCTCGACCGCTGCGACGCCACCGTGCTCGCGGTACTGCCCGAGGGCATCGTGCTCGACGAAACGGTCTGCTACGCGCGCAGCGGCGGCCAGGCCGGCGATACCGGGACGCTGACGCTCGCCGACGGCAGCACGATCGCGCTGGCCGAAACCGTCTACGCACCGGATCGCAGCGCGATCCTGCACGTGCCCGCGCCCGATCAGGCGCTGCCGGTAGTGGCCCCCGGCGACCGCGTCACGGTCGCGATCGACTGGGCCCGCCGCCATCGGCTGATGCGGCTGCATACCTGCCTGCATCTGCTCGGCGCGTTGATCCCGGTGCCCGTCACCGGCTGCAACATCAACCCGGACACGGCGCGGATCGACTTCGACCTGCCCGAATCGACGCTCGACAAGGCCGAGCTCAGCGAGCGGCTCAATGCCCTGATCGCCGCCAATACGCCGGTCCGCATCGACCGCATCACGCCAGAGCAGCTGGCGGCCGAGCCCGAGCTGGTGCGCACCATCGGCGCGGCGCCGCCGGCGGGCACCGGCCAGATCCGCATCATCGAGATCCCCGGCATCGACCGTCAGCCCTGCGGCGGCACCCATGTGGCCGCGGTCGGCGAGATCGGTCCGGTGGCGGTGACCAAGATCGAGAAGAAGAGCCGCACCAAC
>NZ_AMPR02000136.1:0-7950 GCF_000307735.3 Cupriavidus sp. HPC(L)
CCCTCGGCGCCCGCCATGACGGATGCCGGCGGCCGCACCGGCCCGCCCGCCTACGCCGCGCTGCGGCTGCCCGAACCCGACCTGCCACTGCTGCCGCGCCCGCCGCGCGGCTGAATCCCGGCCGTCCGCGCCGATCCCGAACCCGAAGCCCCGCGAGCCTTCGCGGGCCTTCGCCATGCGGCCCTGTCCGCGCCTTTTCCCTGTTGACTGAACCAAGATGAAACGCGTCCTGCTTTTCCTGGCGACCAACCTCGCCGTCATGATCGTGCTGAGCATTACTGCGAGCCTGCTCGGCGTGAATCGCTTCCTGACCGCCAACGGCCTGAACCTCGGCATGCTGCTCGCCTTCGCCGCGCTGATGGGCTTCGGCGGCGCCTTCATTTCGCTGCTGATGTCCAAGACCATCGCCAAATGGTCGACCGGCGCGCAGGTGATCACCCATCCGAGCACCAGCACCGAACTGTGGCTGGTGCAGACCGTCGAGAAGCTGGCCCAGCGCGCCGGCCTGCCGATGCCCGAGGTCGCGATCTACGAGGGCGAACCCAATGCCTTCGCCACCGGCGCGACCAAGAACAGCTCGCTGGTGGCGGTGTCGACCGGCCTGCTGCAAAGCATGTCGCGCGAAGAGGCCGAGGCCGTGCTGGCGCACGAGGTCGCGCACGTGGCCAACGGCGACATGGTGACGCTGACACTGATCCAGGGCGTGGTGAACACCTTCGTGATCTTCCTCGCCCGCGTGGTCGGCTACTTCGTCGACTCGATGCTGCGCCGTAACGACGAGGAATCGAGCGGCCCCGGCATCGGCTACATGGTCACCGTGATCATCTGCGAAATCGTGTTCGGCATCCTCGCCAGCATCATCGTCGCGGCGTTCTCGCGTTATCGCGAATTCCGCGCCGACGCCGGCGCCGCCCGCCTGATGGGTACGCCGTCGCCGATGGTGGCGGCGCTGCGCCGCCTGGGCGGCATGGAAGCCGATGGCCTGCCGCAGAACATGCAGGCGATGGGCATCTCTGGCGGCAAGTCGTGGATGGCGCTGTTCTCCAGCCATCCGCCGATCGAGGCCCGCATCGCGGCGCTGCAAGGCACCCGCTGAAACCGATCCGCGCAGACCGGCCGCGGCCGCATCAGGCGGCCGCGTTCACCGGTTCCCGCGGCGCCCCGGTCTGCGTCTGCGTTTGCGTCGACTGCGCGCGGAACGCGGCGCGATAGCGTTCCGGCGTGGTGCGCAGATGGCGCAGAAAGGCCTGCCGCATGCCGTCGGCACTGCCGAATCCCGCCATGCGCGCCACCGTCTCCAGCCGGCGGTCGCTCTGTTCGAGCGTCCGCCGCGCCGCCTCGACCCGCTGCGTCTCGACGTAGCGGGCCGGCGTCTGCCCCACCTGCCGCGCGAACACCCGCGCGAAATTGCGCGGGCTCATCGACACACGCTCGGCCAGCGCGCCGACCGACAGGTCCGCGTCCAGATGGTCCGCGATCCATCCCTGCAACTCCCTCAGCTCCGGACTCTGCGCCGCCTGCGCCTGCAGCGCGCTGGAGAACTGCGCCTGGCTGCCCGGCCGCCGCAGGAACAGCACCAGTTCGCGCGCCACCGCCAGCGAGACCGCGTGGCCCAGATCGTCCTCGACCAGCGCCAGCGACAGGTCCATGCCCGCGGTGACGCCGGCCGACGTGTACAGGCGCCCGGCCTGGATCCAGATCGGATCGGCATCGACCATCACGCGCGGATGCCGCCGCGCCAGTTTCTCGGCATGGCGCCAGTGCGTGGTGGCGCGCTGCGTATCGAGCAGCCCGGTGCGCGCCAGCACGAAGGCGCCGGTGCACACCGCGCCTAGCCGTCGCACGCGCGGTGCCATCTCCCGCAGCCAGTGGATCAACGCGGCGTTGTCGGCCGCCGCCGCATGCCCGGCGCCGCCGGCCAGCAGCAGCGTGTCCACCGGGCCCGGCAAGGTCTCGGCGATCCGGTGGAACGGCGCATCAGCCAACAATCGGATGCCGCTCTCGGTACGGATCACCGCGTCGTCGCTGACGCTGGCGATGCGGATCTGATAGGACGGATTAGGCCGCCCGGACAGCCGGTTGGCCTGGCCGAACACGGCCGTGGGGCCGGTGACGTCGAGCTCCTGCGCCGGGTCCGGGGCGACGATCAACACCACGCGGGGCGTGTCCGAGACGGAATGCAGATGGCTGGGCATGGGCTTGGTGGGCTTCCTTGGCGAAGGGGGCAAGGTCTTCGCCAGAGCGAGCGTGAAGGCCGGTATGCGGCCGATCATACCGGTGCGAGCGCCCGGCTGCGCCGCTGCCAGCCCAGCGTGATCAGCAGCGCCACGGCCAGCGCCGGCAAGGCCGCCAGGTTCACCGCATCCCAGCCGTAGTGGTGCAGGATCTGGCCCGCCGCCAGCGTCGCGGCGGCGGTCAACACCGCGGTCGAGAACTCGGCCACCGCCTGCGTCCGCGCCCGCTCCGCATCGCGATAACTGCTGGTCAGCAGGGTCGTGCCGCCGACGAACATGAAATTCCAGCCCACGCCCAGGCAAAGCAGCGCGGCATAGAACGCGGGCAGCGAGGTCGAGGCCAGCGCGATCACGCTGGACAGCGCCGACAGCCCGATGCCGGCCATCAGCATCGCCGGATTGCCAAAGCGCTGCAGCAGCCAGCCCGACACGAAAGACGGCGCATACATGCCGACCAGATGCCATTCGATGATCTGCGCGCCCTGCGCGATCGTGTGGTTGCAGGCAACCGCGGCGATCGGCGTGGCCGTCATCACGAACATCATCACCGCGTTGCCGATGCCGTTGTTGGCGAAGGCGGCCAGGAACACCGGCTGGCGCACGATCTCGCCCAGCGGGCGCGCGGGCAATTGGGACTCCGGATTGCTGCCCGCCGGCGGCGGAGGCGGCTCGCGATAGGCAAAGGCCAGCAGCAGCACCGTCGCCACGCCGAAGGCCGCCACCACGGCATAGGAACCGGCGAACGGCAGCGGGCTCATCAGGTCGGTCGACCAGGCGGCGATCGCCGGACCGCAGACCGCGGCCACCACGCCGCCGGTCAGCACGGCCGAGATCGCGCGCGGCTTGTCGGCGGCCGGCGCGGCATCGGCGGCGGCCAGCCGATAGAAGCGCGCAAAGGCCTGGAACACGCCGACCAGCGCGGTGCCGGCGCAAAAGGCCAGGAAATCGTGACGGGCGATGGCCCAGACCGAGATCAGGCCGCCGGCGGTGCACGCGATGCCGCCCAGGCAGAACGCCAGCCGCCGCCCGAGCCGCTCGATCAGAAAGGCCGCCGCGATCGCGGTGACCGCCGATGCCACCGTGATCAGCGCGAATGGCACGGTGGCCAGCGCCTTGTCGGGCGCCAGCGTGTAGCCGACCAGGCCGGTCAGCGTCAGGTCGACGGACAGTGCGGAGGTGAACAGCGCCTGGCAGATCGCCAGCACGCGAGCGTGGGTCATCGGGGACATCGGCTTCATCGGGACTTTCCTCGGCTTCTGTGGATTGGCAGGGATGCCACCGAGCTTAAAAGTCCCGCGAGCTGGCCTTCGGACAACGATCCGTGGATTTCTGCCAAGCGGCCGGACCAGGGGCGCGAGGGGACGAGGGGTGCGAGGGGCGCGAGGGTGCGAGTTGTGCGAGGGGTGCGAAGTACGCGAGGGCGCCGGGGTGCGAGCGGCGCGGGTCCCAGGACGAGAAGACGAGAGCGCGAACGCCCGCCGCCGCCCTACTCCGCCACCCGGCCGCGCAAGGCCTTGATCTGGCTGCGCTGCGTCTTGCCCTCCAGCCGCCGCAGCTTCGACGCGAACGTCGGCCGCGTCGGTCGACGCACCGGCGGCGGCACCGCCACGCTGTCGACCAGCTCGTGCAGCCGCCGGACCGCTTCGTCGCGGTTCAGTTCGAGACTGCGGTGCTGCTGCGCCTTGATCACGATGACGCCGTCACGGGTAATGCGATGGTCGTGCAATTGCAGCAGGCGCTGCTTGTGGTCGTCGGCCAGCGAGGACGCGCGGACGTCGAAACGCAGATGCACCGCGTTCGATACCTTGTTGATGTTCTGCCCGCCCGCCCCCTGGGCGCGGATCGCGGTGATCTGGTACTCGTGGTGGGGGATGGCGACGGGCATGGTCGGTCAACTTGGGGTGGGGCGGCGCGCTTCAAGGTCAGTCCGGCGCGCTTCGGGCAAAGTTCCGGCGGCCGGAGCGGCCGGACTCCGCGATGCGCGCGGCTATCCCCGCAATCTTGGGGTCCAGTCCTCGACTGCCCCGCTCTGGCGGCGGCGCTCGAACAGCCGCCGCCACGAATCGACCAGCGGCAAGGCCAGTACCGCGTCCAGCAGTTCCGGATCGGTCTCGCGGTCGCGCACCAGGCCGGCCAGCCGCGCCACCGACCAGTCGGCATGCGGCCGCTCCAGCAGCACCGCGGCATCGCCGGCCCGCAGTGTGCCCGGCTCCAGCACGCGGAAATACCAGCCGATGCGCAGGCTCTGCTGCACCAGCGCCGACATGTCGTCGCGGCCGAACCGCACGTTCAGCTTCCAGCATGGCTGCCGCGGTTGCGACAGCTGCAAGGTGGCCGAGCCGAGCCGCCAGATGTCGCCGATGCAGACGCCATGCTCGTCGCCGCCGGCCCAGCTCAGGTTCTCGCCGAACGCGCCGGCGCGCTCCAGCACCGGCAAGGGGCCGATGTCTTGCCGCCATGTCGCGTAGTGCTGCCACGGGTAGCAATGGACCGCCTTCTCCGGCCCGCCATGGATGCGGCGGTCACCCTGTTCGTCGCCGTGCAGCCCCAGCGTACCCACCGCGACGGGAGTGCCGACGGGATGCTTGTCGATCGCGCTCTGCTTGCCGGGCGTGCTGGGCCCGCCATAAGGCGTCGCGGTGCCGGTCAATACCTCGCGGATCGTGACCTGGGACGGGCTCACGGCGGATTCTCCTGGACGGGATGGAATGGGGCAGACGCGCGCGGAATACCTGTGCGTCATCAAGGCGGCAAGTGTAGCGCCGAACACAGGAACGCTGCCGGTCGCTTCGCGACCCTCAGAACCCCGTGGCCTTCACCGCCTTCAGGAAGCCGTTCAGCGAACGGTCAGGGGTCTCGTGGAAATGATCGTCCAGCATCCGGATCGCCCGGCAGCGATCGAGGCGAAAGCTCCGGTAGTCCTCGCGCGCCGTGCACCACGCCGCCAGCAGCCAGACGTTGCCCCAGAAGAACAGGCCCAGCGGCTGCACGACGCGCTCGGTCAGGCGCTGCTGGGCATCGCAATAGTCGAGCCGCAACAGCCTCTGCTCGCCCATCGCCCCATGCACCACGTCGAAGACCTCGCGAACCTTGGTCTCGTGCATATAGGCGGGCGCGAACACCCGGCTCTGCTGCGCCGACAACCGGCGCGTCGGCGGCAGCGCCGCCACCAGCTTCTCCAGCGCCGGGTCGGCCGCCGCGGCCAGCGCACCGCCGCCCCAGGCCTTCAGCATCCTCAGCCCCGCCACCAGCGCCTCGACCTCGAGGCCCGAGAACATCATCGGCGGCACGTCGAAGTCCGCCCGCAGCCGATAACCGATGCCGGCCTCGCCTTCGATCGGCACGCCCGACACCGACAGCGCCTGGATGTCGCGATAGATCGTGCGCTCCGACACGCCCAGCCGCTGCGCCAGCAGCGCCGCCGTGGTCAGGCGGCGGCCGCGCAGGACCTGGACGATCTGGAACAGGCGGTCGGCGCGGCGGCTCATGAGCGTGGGTCGGACAGAGGCACGGTCAAAGGCACGGTCAGCGGTTGGCCGGCACGGGCTCGTGCAGGCCGATCTTGTTGCCTTCGCTGTCGATGATGTGGGCGATCCGTCCGATCTCGTCGGGCAGCTCCATCGGACCGAACACGGTCTTGCCACCCGCGCCGGCCACGCGTGCCAGCAGGTCGTTGAGCGCCGGCGTATGCAGATAAGGCAAGCTGCCCTCGGTACTCGGCTTGAACCCCTCGCCGGCCACCAGCGCGCCACCGGAATGGGAATGCGGAAAGATTGCCATGTCGATCTCGCTCATCGTTTCCCGGCGCAGCTTCGTCTCGAAGACCCGCTCGTAGAACTGCACGGCGCGCGCCATATCGACGACAGGAATCTCCAGCCAGTTGATCAGAACGTTTTGCATGATGCCACCTCGGTGGTCGTTGAAGGAGACCGCAGTTTGCGAGGGGGCTGCTGACAGCGTGGTGTCAGGAGGCCCGATGTTGGCCGGCATCCGGGTATCCGGGAGGCGGGGCGGAGACATCGACGGTACTAAACTAGCCTAGCGCGAATGCGACGATATCTGGGTCTCCATCATGGCGCAGAACATTTACGACAATCCGGATTTCTTTATTGGCTACAGCCAATTGCCTCGCCAAATCCATGGCCTCGACGGCGCGCCCGAGTGGCCGGCCATACGAGCCATGCTGCCCGATTTGACAGGTAGCCGTGTCGTCGACTTCGGCTGTGGCTTTGGCTGGGCAACGAGATGGATGCGCGAGCAAGGCGCAGCTTCGGTTCTTGGGCTGGATATCTCCGAGAACATGCTAACGCGGGCAAGAGCGGACACGACGGATCCGAACATCGAATATCGGATCGCAGATATCGAGACGGTGGAGTTACCCGAGTCGGCTTTTGATTTCGCCTACAGCGCGCTGACGTTCCACTACATCAAGGACTTCGAACGTCTGGCCCGGATGATTTATCGGGCCCTGGCGCCGGGCGGCAGCATGGTGTTCACGATTGAACATCCCATCTTCACGGCTGCCGCCGATCCACGCTGGATCGTCGACGGGGACGGCCGCAAGACGTGGCCGGTCAATCGTTATTCGGTCGAGGGGGAACGCCGGACCGACTGGTTTGCGAAAGGCGTGTTGAAGTACCACCGGACCATCGCCACCACGCTCAATACGCTGATACGAGCCGGATTTACGGTCCAGGACGTCGAAGAATTCGCTCCCTCCGCGGAACAGATCAGATTGAATCCCGGGCTGGAAGAGGAAATCGAGAGGCCGATGATGCTTCTCGTCGCCGTAGCGAGATAGCGTGATTGGCGCGCCCGGCTGGGATCGAACCAGCAACCCCTGCCTTCGGAGGGCAGTACTCTATCCATTGAGCTACGGGCGCACGAGAGGCGGCGGGAGCCGCGCGGTCGACTGCGGCGAATGCCGTCGTCGGAAAGTCGCATAGGATACCGCGTTTGCCGTGGCGCGTCCATGCCGGCGCATCTTTTCCCGGGCCCTACGGGTTTCGTCCGAGGCGCTTTTCGCGCCATCGGGAGGGGCTTTGCGGCTATAATCGCCCGTTATTTGCGCAAAAGCGGGGCTGCGTCTCGTCCACTCGGACGGCGCGCCAGGCGGCATGGGGTGTGGCTGTCAGGCTCGGCAGACTCGAAAGCGCGGAGGGGGCGGCAGTCAGGCCCAGACACGGACCAACGAAAGGCCGCCAAGCGGAGCGGTCACGGGTTTCCTGCAAAATCGAGAGTTCAGCATGAGCGACGTCCATAACGAACACGAGTCTCCCATCAAGACCCCGAAGCAGCTGATCGCTGTGGTGATTGCCGCCTTCGTGGTGCCGATCACCGTGATCATCCTGCTGGTCAGCTTCGTCGGTTACGGTGGCCCGGAAGGCGCCGGCTCCACCGATACGGCGGAAGCGGTGGTTGACCGCATCAAGCCGGTTGCCTCGCTCGAACTGCGCGATCCCAATGCCCCGCGCGTCTACAAGACCGGGGAACAGGTCTATACCGCCGTCTGCGCGGCCTGCCACGCCACCGGCGCGGCCGGTGCGCCGAAGTTTGGCGCCGCGGGCGACTGGAGCGCCCGCCTCGGCCAAGGCCACGACGGCCTGCTGAAATCGGTGATCGCCGGCAAGGGCGCGATGCCCCCGCGCGCCGGCACCTCGCCGGACGACTTCTCCGATTACGAACTGGACCGTGCGATGGTGCATCTGGTCAACTC
>NZ_AMPR02000135.1:0-38344 GCF_000307735.3 Cupriavidus sp. HPC(L)
TGCACTGATGCTGGCGCCGGCCAGTCCCAGCTCGCGCCGCACCCAGTCCGGCAGCAGCGCGATGCCGGCATCGGCCATGATGCGTACCGCCGGCACCAGCAGCGGATTGGCCACCGGCATCTGCATCACCAGCCGCACGACCTCATGGGTGCGTTCGGTCACCAGCAATTGCGGGCGCATCTTCTGCAGGTACGCCGCGATCTGGTCGCGAGAGCGCGGCACTTCGGTGGCGCCCAGCAGTTCGGCGATCAGCGCCACCTCGTCGTAGTAGCGATCCTGCTCGGCGGCGGACAGCGGACGGACATAGCGCAGGTAGGCGGCAAGGAAGCTCGACACCTCGGCCACGTGGACCCAGGTCAGCAGGGCGGGATCGCTGGCCGCATAGGGGCGGCCGTCGGGCGCGGTGCCGGTCACGCCGGTGTGGATGCGGCGCACCCGTTCGATCAGGCGCATCGCGTCGGCGCGGTTGCCATAGGTGGTGCCGGCAATGAACTGTGCGGTGCGGCCCAGCCGCCCCTGCATGTCGGTACGAAAGCTGGAGTGGTCCCAGACCCCGGCCAGCGCCAGCGGGTGCATCGTCTGCATCAGCAGCGCGCTGACACCGCCGGCGAGCATCGCGGGAAAGTCGCCATGCACGCGCCAGCAGACCGCATCGGGCCCGAACAGGCCCGGATCGCCCGGGGGATTGTCGTAGTCGAGCGTCAGGCCGGAGTTGCTGCGGGTCAGCGCGCGGACGTGCGCGCCGGCCTGTTCGCGCACGCGGCGGACCACACCGCCCGGGCGCGATGCCGCAGCGTTCAGCCCTTGCCTGCTTCCTTCACTGCCCTTCATGCCTGCCTGATCTCGTACCGCCTTCGGTGAAAGGCCAAATCGCCTTGATCGGCCTGAATCAGCCTGAAACAGCCTCCTGAATCAGCCTAATAGTAACGAAGGTCGGTGGCCTTGCCCCAGAACACGCGATAAGCGTAGATCGTGTAGCCGAGGATGGTGGGCAGCACGATGACCGCGCCGATCAGGATCACGGCCAGCGATTCCGGCGCGCTGGCGGCCTGCCAGATGTCGAGCTGGTCGACCACCAGGTAGGGGAACAGGCTGTAAGCCAGGCCGTTGAATGCCATCAGGAAGATCACCGCGGTGCCGACGAAGGGCACCCAGGCCAGGCGGTCGTTCCCCGCCCTCTGCAGCGGGCCCATGCGCCGCAGCAGCCGGTCGATCACCACGAACAGCGCGATCGTGATCAGCGGGATCGGCGCCAGCAGGATGATGTTCGGCAGCGAGAACCACTTGTCGAAGATCCGCTCGCTGATCAGCGGCGTCACCACCGAGATGGCGGCCACGCCCACGCCGGTCAGCCACAGGCTGCGCCGGGCCCAGTAAATGGCCCGCGCCTGCAGGCTGCCGGTGGTCTTCATGATCAGCCAGCTGGCGCCGAGCAGGCAGTAGCCCGCGACCAGGCACAGGCCCACCACCACCGCGAACAGCAGGTCGAGCCAGCCGTATTCGAAGCCGGTGATATAGAGGCCCAGCATCAGGCCCTGCGAGAACGAGGCCAGCAGCGAGCCGCCATAGAAGGCCCAGTTCCACCACGGCTTGTGGTGGGCGCGCGCCTTGACGCGGAAATCGAAGGCCACGCCGCGCAGGATCAGCCCGGCCAGCATCAGCGCGACCGGCAGGTACAGATTGGTCAGGATCACGCCGTGCGCCATCGGGAAGGCCGTCAGCAGCAGGCCGACGCCGAGCACCAGCCACGTTTCGTTGGCATCCCAGAAGGGTCCGATCGACGCGATCATCGTGTCCTTGTCGGCATCGTCGGCGCGCCGCAGCAGCACGCCGACGCCGAGGTCGTAGCCGTCCAGGATCACGTAGATCAGCATCGACAGCCCCATCAGGGCCAGGAAGACCAGCGGCATCCAGCCGGCGGGTTGGGTCAGGTCGGTCATTGCGCGCTCCGTGGCTTGCCGCCGATGACGGGTTGAGGGGTTTCGATTTCCGGTTCGTCGATGGCCGGATCGGTGCCGGCGCGGCGGGCCAGATAGAACACCACCGAGATATAGGCCGCGATCAGCAGCAGGTACAGCGACAGGTACATCAGCAGGGTCGAGCCGACCATCGTCGCCGGCACCTTCGAGGCGGCCTCCGCGGTGGTCAGCACGCCGTAGACCAGGTAGGGCTGGCGGCCGATCTCGGTGACATACCAGCCGGCGACCAGCGCGACCCAGCCCGAGAAGGTCATCGCCAGCAGCATGCGGGCCACGCCCCTGGACGGCTCGCCGCGGCGCTTGAACTGCCAGGCCGCCAGCCAGGAAACCAGCAGCATCAGCATGCCGACGCCGACCATGATGCGGAAGGCGAAGAACACCGGCGCCACGGGCGGATGCTTGCCGGGGAAGGCGTCGATGCCCTTGACCTCGCCATCGAAGGTGTGGGTCAGGTAGAAGGACGCCAGCTTCGGGATCGAGATTTCCCAGTCGGTGCTCTGGGTCACCGCATTGGGCCAGCCGAACAGCACGGCCGGGACGCTGGTGCCCGTGGTCCAGATGCCTTCCATCGCCGCGATCTTGGCCGGCTGGTGTTCCAGCGTATTGAGGCCATGCAGGTCGCCGACGACGATCTGCAGCGGGATCAGCACCGCCGCCACCATCACGCCGGTGCGCATGGTCGAGCGGACCTCCGGCGAGCGGTCGTTGCGCAGCCAGCGGTAGGCCGAGATGCCCGCCAGCAGGAACGACACCGTCAGGCCCGAGGCGATCAGCATATGGGTCAGGCGGAACGGGAACGACGGGTTGAAGATGACCTGCAGCCAGCTGACCACATGGGCCTTGCCGTCGATCATCTCGAACCCGGCGGGCGTCTGCATCCACGAGTTCAGCGCCAGGATCCAGAACGCCGACAGCGTGGTGCCGCCGGCAACCAGCAGCGTGGCGATGGTATGGGTGCGATTGCTGACCCGGCGCATGCCGAACAGCATGATGCCGAGGAAGGTCGCCTCCAGGAAGAACGCGGTCAGCACCTCGTAGGCCAGCAGCGGGCCGGCGATATTGCCGACCGTCTCCATATAGCCCGGCCAGTTGGTGCCGAACTGGAAGCTCATCGTGATGCCGCTGACCACGCCCAGCGCGAAGGTCAGCGCGAACACCTTGACCCAGAAGCGATAGGCCGCCATCCATCGTTCGTCGCCGGTCTTGCCGTAGCGCAGCTTGAAGAACAGCAGCACCCAGCCGAGCGCGATGCTGATGGTGGGGAACAGGATGTGGAAGGTGATATTGGCGGCGAACTGGATCCGCGCCAGCAGGATCGGGTCGAGCGACGACAACATGGGGCACTACTCCTTCTTGGTGCGAGCCGGCTTGCGCTTGCCTTCGGCGGGTTTGCCGCCGACGGCCCCGGATAGCTTGTCCTTCACTTCCAGCAGCTTAGTCACGCGGGAGCCCAGTCGCATTAATTTTTCCAAAGTGGCGATATCAAGCTTTTGCATATCGTTGAACCAGCCCGTCACCAGCAGGATCAGCTCGTACATCTCCTGCATGCGCCGCTGGGCATGCTTGTCGTCGGGATCGGACGGCGTTTCGAGCTGAACTTCCCGCAACATTGACAAAGTCGGGTCGATCTCCCGGCGGCGGCGTTCTTCGGCCAGGGTCCGGAAAATGGCCCAGACATCGTCCGGCGCCGAGAAGTACTCGCGCCGGTCGCCCGGCTGGTGCGAAAGCCGTACCAGGTTCCACGACTCCAGTTCCTTCAGCCCGATGCTGACGTTGGAGCGCGAGAAACCCAGCGACTCGGCGATCTCATCGGCATTGAGCGGGCGGGCCGCGGTAAACAGCAGCGCGTAGATCTGGCCGACGGTGCGGTTGATGCCCCAGCGGCTTCCCATTTCGCCGAAATGAAGGACGAAGCGCTGGATCAGGGGCGATAGTTGCATGTTTGTCTGTTTTGAATTTTCAGTAATTTTTGAAAGTTTAGAACGAAACGTCGATGCTGGGCAAGCGAGGACGCCGGAGTGCGACCGGGTGTCGCACTCGTTGCCGAACCGAGTGCCGCAGCTGGGTGCCGCAGCCGGGTGCCGCAGCCCGTTGCCGAGCCGCCAGGCCGCCTCACGGTAAAATACGATAACGATTCTCGTTTATTGATGGCAGTGTGAGCACAATGGACCCCCGTCCCAGCATCCTGATCGTCGACGATCACAAGGACATACGTGATCCCTTGTCGACTTACATCAGGCGCTTCGATTTCGATGTAGAGGCCGTGGCCGACGGCAAGGCGATGCGCCAGCGCCTGGAAGCGCGCCGCTACAGCCTGATCATCCTGGACATCATGCTGCCGGGCGAGGACGGGCTGTCGCTGTGCCGTTACGTGTCCGAGCATGTGGGAACGCCGGTGATCCTGTTGACCGCGATGACCGAGCAGGCCGACCGCATCGCCGGTCTGGAGATCGGCGCGGCGGATTATGTGGTCAAGCCCTTCGACCCTCGCGAGCTGGTGGCCCGCATCCGCAGCGTGCTGCGACGCAACCGCGTGCCGGAGGCGCGCGAGCCGGCGGACGTGCCGGCGCCCAGGGAATACCGCTTTACGTTCTGCGGCTGGACCTTCGATACCAGGACGCGGGCGCTGCGCAATCCGCGCGACGAGGAGGTGCCGCTGAGCACCGCCGAGTTTCATCTGCTGCGCGCGTTGGTCGAGAACGCCAACCGCGTGCTGAGCCGCAGCCAGCTGCTCGACATGACGCAGCGCTCCGGCACGATGACGTTCGACCGCAGCATCGACAGCCAGGTCAGCCGCCTGCGCAAGAAACTGGAACCCGATCCGCGCCATCCCGGCATGCTGAAGACCGTTCGCGGCGACGGCTATCTGTTGGCGACCAAGGTCTCGGTGCTGCCGTCATGAAATGGCTCCCGCGCAGCCTGTCGGGCCAGCTGGTGGCCCTGTGGCTGCTGGCGATGCTCGCCGCGCATGTGTTCGCCGTGGTCGCGCTGTCGTGGTGGCGCGCGGACAATGCCACACTCCATCCGCTGTCGGTGCGGACCATCGAGACGCGCATCCTTTCGGCCTACCGGCTGGCCGGCCGGCCTGCCGATGCGGATGCGCTGCTGCAAGACATCAGCCTGCCCGATTCGACGTTCCGCCTCGCGGCGCACGCCTTGCCGGACCCGTACGGGATGGGCGAGCAGGAGCGGGCCATCGCGCAGCGGCTGCGCAGCCAGCTGGACCTTGCGGATAACGTGCCGATCCACGTGCGCCTGCAGCAGGCCGAACCGGAGCGGGGCGGCCAACGCGGCGGCAACTGGCTGGAGCGCGCGTTCAGCGGCACCCATGCGCTGGCGCTGGACATTGAGGTCCAGTTGCCGAATGGACGCTGGCTGCGCAGCCGGCACTGGCCGACGATGGTCCCGGCGCACTGGTCCCGTGTCCTGAGCTTTTCGCTGCTGGTCGGCATGCTGCCGACGGCGTTGATCGCGCTGTTGTTCGGGCGTCGGATCATGCGGCCGTTGCGGCTGCTGACCGAGGCGTCCAGGCGCGTCAGCCGCGGCGAGCGCGTCATCCTGCCCGCGCCCGGCGGGCTCAGCGGCGTGCGCGAGATCACCCGGGCGTTCAACGACATGCAGGAAAGCCTGACCCGCTTCGTCAACGGGAGGACGCAGATGTTCGCCGCAATCGGACACGATCTGCGCACGCCGCTGACCTCGCTGCGGATCCGGGCCGAGCTGATCGACGACGGCGAGCTGCGCGACGCGATGGTCAAGACGCTGGACGACATGAGCGTGATGGTCGAGGGCGCGCTGCAGTTCGCGCGCGACGATGCGTTGCAGGAGCCGACCCAGGACGTCAGGCTCGACGAGTTGATCCAGGAAATCGTCGATCAGCAGACGATCCAGGGGCGCGCGGTGCGCTGCGAGGTGCGCTGCGACATGCGGCCCGATCCGGACCTGTTCTATCGTTGCCGCCCCGTCCATCTGAAGCGCGGGCTGAGCAATATCATCGACAATGCCGCGCGCTACGGCGAGGTCGGCATCCGCGTCGTGGCCGACAGGATCCGGCATAGGCTGCGGATCGAAGTCGACGACAAGGGCCCGGGCATCGACCCCGACCATCTCGAACGGGTATTCGAGCCGTTCACGCGCCTTGATGCCGCGCGCAGCTCCGACACCGGCGGTCTCGGTCTTGGGCTGGCGATCGCCCGTTCGTGCATCCGCGCCCACGGCGGCGATGTCACGCTGCACAACCGGGCGGAGGGCGGCCTGCGGGCCGTCATCGAGCTGCCGAACTAGGCGGTGGGGTCCAGGCGTCGGCGGCGGGCGCGAGCCGCGCGACTGGCGCGGACCCGATTGTGGCGAAATGTGTCAACGAATGCGCATTGCAATAGTCCGCCACACATCAACAAACACCGGCAACATCAAATAGTAATCATTCGCATTTTGACGGGTGCCGATGCCTGCCGTTCTCTGGCGAGCGTCGAAATGCGGTGTTCACCTCTTTGATGGGGAGGGTGCTTGTTGTTTCCAGCGAAGGCTCGGCAGCACGTCAGGTCCGTTGTCCTTCTCTGGAGTCCTCCGTGCAGCAAAGAAAAATAGCGAACGCCATCCGCCTGCTGGTGTCAGGCGCTTCCGCGGGTCTGGTGATCTCTGTCTCGACGATGCCGCTCGCCGCCCATGCCCAGGCAGCCGCCGGCGAGGGCACGGGGAGCGGACGCGCCAGCACGGGCGGCAACGTGCTGCCCCAGGTAACCGTCTCCGGCGACGCGATCCAGAACACCAATGACGCCCCGCTTGGCATTTCACGGCTGCCGGACACGGTCCGCGAAACGCCGAAGACGATCAACGTGGTGCCGCAGGAGGTCATCGAGCAGCAGCACGCCACCTCGCTCGAGCAGATCCTGAAGAACGTGCCGGGCATCACGATCTCGACCGGCGAGGGCAACGGCGGCCAGAGCGGCGACCAGTTCCGCATCCGTGGCCTGTCCGCCAAGGGCGACATCTATGTCGACGGCCTGCGCGATTTCGGCGCCTACAAGCGCGATGCGTTCAACACGGAAAGCGTCGAGGTCATCAAGGGACCTTCCGGCGAGAGCTTCGGCGTGGGCAATGTCGGTGGCCTGATCAACCAGACCACCAAGAAGGCGAACCTGCATACCAGCACCAGCATCGACCAGGGTTTCGCCACCGAAGACACCTATCGCACCACGGTCGACAGCAACTTCCGCCTGAACGACACCTCGGCGCTGCGCATCAACGGCATGTTCCAGAACGGCCGCGTGGCCGACCGCGCCCACGTCGGCGACGATCGCCGCGGCCTGGCGATCGATTTCGGCACCGGCTTGGGCACCAGCACCGAGTGGCACCTGAACTATTCGTACCTGCGCCGCACCGGCGCGCCGGACTTCGGCGTGCCGGTCGCGCAGGGCGCCGATGGCATCTACCGTCCGCTGACCGAGTACGGCGTGCCGGGCATCTTGTCGTCGACCTCGTACGTGCGCAATACCGACCGCGACAGGACCGACGCGCACGTGGTGTCGTCGAACTTCAAGACGAAGCTCGACAACGGCATCACGATCAGCAACGACACCCGCTTCAGCTACTACGAGCGCGACTTCTCGGCGACCAATCCGGCCGCGGTCAGCTATGCCAATCTCCAGCGTCTGCTGGCCGGGGGCAACGTTCCCGTGTCGTACGGCGCCGGCGGCGGCATGACCTATCTGCAGCGCGGCTGGGGCATCCAGAACGTGCTGAGCGCCAAGGGCGAGTTTATGACCAGCAGCCTGCGCCACAAGGCGATGGTGGGGCTCGATACGATCTACCAGCGCGACCATCGCAGCATGGGCAGCTGGACCGGCCGCAACAACAACCAGACCGTCGTCAATCCGGTGTTCGACAACAGCCCGAACGCGACGGTGGCGTACGCCAACACGCGCGACGCCAATGCGACCAATGTCGGCGTGTTCATCAACGACCGCGTCTGGCTCAACGACAAGTTCTCGCTGCTCGGCAGCCTGCGCTGGGACTACTTCCAGAGCGAGTTCTCGACCAGTGCCTCGACGCTGGGCGGCAAGGCGGACTCGAAGAAGCTGAGCCCGTCGATCAGCGCGATCTGGGAGCCGACCAGGGACACGATGTTCTACACGTCGTTCTCGCGTACCTACCGGCCCGTGGGCACCGATATCGCGGTGGCGGTCGGCGGCGTGGCATCGGAAGTGCCGCAGAACGGCGTCGGCAACGAGCCCGAGCGTTCGGACACCATCGAGGTCGGTGCCAAGGTGGACTTCCTCGACAAGCGTCTGGGCCTCACCGGCGCGATCTTCCAGACGAAGAAGGCCAACGCCTACACGGTCGATCCGGTGACCGGCGACATCACCAACGGCTTCTCCGATTCGGGCGAGGGCCGCAAGATCCGCGGCGTCGAGGTGGGCTTGAGCGGCCGCATCGTCGGCGGCTGGACCGCCAATGTCGCCTATGCCTACCTGAGCGGCGAGGTGACTTCGGCCACCAATGGCGCCATCGTCGGCAATGCGGCGCCGGGCGTGTCGCGCCACAACGTCACGCTGTGGACCGCCTATGACATCCCGCACACGCTGCTGCCGGTGCCGGGCAAGCTGACCATCGGCGGCGGCCTGCAGTACGCCACCGGCTACTGGGCCGATTCGGCGAACACGGCCAAGATGCCGGACAACTTCTCGCTGGACGCGATGATCGCGTACAAGGTCGGCAAGTACCGGATCTCGCTGAACGGCTACAACCTGACGGACCATCTGAACTACCAGTCCTCGTTCGGCGCCGTGCGTGCGGTGCCGACCTCGCGCAGGACGTTCCTGCTGAACGTCGGCATGACGTTCTAAGCGGAGACGAAGGGGCGGTGCCCCCGAACACCCGTCACGTCGTTCCCCGCACGCGGGAACCCAGCGTCTTTCAAAGCCACTGGGTCCCCGCCTGCGCGGGGACGACGTGTTGGCTGGCGAAGCGGAGCCGCTAGAATTGCGAAATTCCGCTGCCTTTGCGCCGCTCCTTGCGCCGCTTTTTGCGCCACTCCCGCCAACCTTGCCATGCTGGTCCAGATCCCCGACGTCCTGACCCCCGAAGAAATCCGGTACTGCCGCGAACGCGTCGAGCGCTCGCAATGGGTCGACGGGCGCGTGACCGCCGGCGACCTGGCGGCGCAATCGAAGTACAACCTGCAGATTCCGGTCGACAGCGCCGAGGCGCGCGAGCTGGGCGAGCTGGTGTTGACCGCATTGGGCCGCAACCCCACCTATCATTCGGCCGCGCTGCCGCTGCGCGTGATGCCGCCGATGTTCAATCGCTACGACAGCGCGATGAATTTCGGCACGCACGTGGACAACGCGATCCGCACCGTGCCGGGCACGGGCGGCATGCGCATTCGGGCCGATGTCTCCAGCACGCTGTTCCTGTCCGATCCCGACGAGTACGAAGGCGGCGAGCTGGTGATCCAGGACCTCTACGGTTCGCACACCGTCAAGCTGCCGGCCGGCCATCTGGTGGTCTATCCCGCGTCGTCGTTGCACAGGGTGACCCCGGTGACCAAGGGCTCGCGCTGGGCCTCGTTCTTCTGGGCGCAGTCGATGGTCAAGGACGACGGCCAGCGGCGCATGCTGTACGAGCTCGATCTCGCGATCATCGAGATCCGCAAGCAGCTGGGCGACGACAAGGACGCCGTGTTGGCCCTGGTCAATCACTATCACAACCTGCTGCGTCGCTGGGCCGAGCTGTGACGCGCTGGCAGATCCCCGCGGATACCGTCTCGCTGCGCGATTACGAGCGCCGCTTCCACGAACGGGTGGAGCCGGGCGTGCGCGCCTATGTCGCGGGCGCCGCCGCGGACGGCATCACGCAGCGCGAGAACGGCGCCGCGTTCGAGCGGCTGCGGCTGATGCCGAGCGCGCTGGTCGACATGTCGCACGCCTCGGCACGGCGCACGTTGTTCGGCGAGGCGCTCGACTACCCGATCCTGATCGCGCCGACGGCCTTCCATCGGCTGGTGCATCCGGACGGCGAACTGGCGACGGTGCACGCCGCATCGCTGACGCGCACGTGGATGACGGTCAGCACGCAGGCCAGCGTGACGCTCGAGGCGATCGCGCGGGCCTCGACGGTGCCGCTGTGGTTCCAGCTGTATCTTCAGCCGCGGCCGCAGGATACGGCCGACCTGGTGCGCCGCGCCGAGCAGGCCGGATACAGGGCCATTGTCGTGACCATCGACGCCGCCGTCAGCGGCGTCCGCAATATCGAGCAGCGCGCGGGCTTCCGGCTGCCGGACGATGTCGGGGCGGTCAATCTGGCGGGCTATCCGCCGGTCGAGCCGGTCAGCGCCAGCCACGGCAGCCCGGTCTTCCGCGGCATGCTGAAGAACGCGCCGACATGGCGCGATATCGAGACGCTGTGTGGTCAGACGTCGCTGCCGGTGCTGGTCAAGGGCCTGCTCAATCCGAACGATGTCGAGCCGGCCCTGAACGCCGGGGTCGCCGGCATCGTCGTCTCCAACCATGGCGGACGCACGCTGGACACCGTACCGGCGACGATCGATTGCCTGCCCGCCGTCGCGGCGCAAGTCGGTGGCAGGGTGCCGGTCTTGCTGGATGGCGGCATCCGGCGCGGAACGGATATCGTCAAGGCGATCGCGCTGGGCGCGACCGCCGTGATGCTCGGGCAACCGGTGCTTCATGCGCTGGCGGTGGGCGGCATGCCTGGCGTCGCGCATATGCTGACGCTGCTGCAGACCGAGCTGGAAATCGCGATGGCGCTGGCCGGCTGCCCCACGTTGGACGCGATCGATGGGTCCGTTCTGGCGCGCTCGCGATAGCCGTGCCGGCCGGCGCGGTGCGCAGGGCCTCTACTGATAATAAGTTATCATTTGCCGATCCCGGCGCGCCGCCCGGTGTGTTGTCTTTGATCCTGTCCGTTGAGCGGGCAGCCTTCGCAGAAGGACGATCGACTCATGTATTCGCGACTCTCCCCACTGTTTGCCATCGCCGTCTTCGCTGCCTGCATCGCCGGTCGGGCGCAGGCCGCCGAGCCGCATGTCCATGGGCAAGCGACGCTCGATGTCGCGGTGGAAGGCCAGGTGCTGTCCATCGCGCTCGCATCGCCGCTCGACAATGTATTCGGCTTCGAGCGCCTGCCGCGCACCGACGCCGAACGGGCGAAGGTCCGTCAGGCCATTGCCGGCCTGCGCGACGGTGCGGCGTTGTTCCGGCCTTCCCCGGAGGCCGACTGCCGGCTCGAAGCCGCGCAGGTGCAATTCGGCGCGCTGCACCACGGCCTGACCGGCGAGGGAGAAGCGCCGCGCGGCCAGCCGCAGGCCGAGCATCAGCACGCGGATCTCGATGCGGACTACCGCTTCCGCTGCGCCCGGCCCGAGGCGTTGCGTTCTGTCGACGTACGCGTGTTCCGCCTGTTTCCGGGCGTCAGCCGGATTGCCGTCCAGCTTGCCACCGACACGCGCCAGTCTGGCGCGACGCTGACGCCGGCACAGCCGCGCCTGCGCTGGTGAGGGCGATGGCGCAGGCGATGGCGGAGGCGATGGCACAGGTGCCGCACGAAGAGCCGCTGGTCGTGGCGAGGAATGTCGACTTTCGCTGGCCCGGTCGCGACGGCGGCGCGCTGTCGCTGCCTGCCTTCGAACTGGCTCGCGGCGAGCATCTGTTTGTCTCCGGCCCCAGCGGCAGCGGCAAGACCACGCTGCTGTCGCTGCTGGCCGGCGTGGTGGCGCCGCGTCAGGGCTCGATCCGGATCGCCGGTACCGATCTGACGACGCTGCCATCCGCCGGACGCGACCGCTTTCGCGCCGACCACATCGGCATCATCTTCCAGCAGCTGAATCTGCTGCCCTATCTGTCCGTGCTCGACAACGTGCTGTTGCCGTGCCGCTTCTCCGCGAGCCGCAAGACGCGCGCCCGCGAGCAGGCCGGTGGAGCGGTCGAAGCGGCCGGCATGCTGCTGGAACGGCTCGATATGCCGGCCAGCCTGTGGCGACGCCCCGCGGCGGAGCTGTCAGTGGGGCAGCAGCAGCGGGTCGCCGCGGCGCGCGCGCTGCTGGGGCGGCCCGAACTGATCCTGGCGGACGAGCCCACGTCCTCGCTCGATGCCGCCCGGCAGGCCGCGTTCATGACGCTGCTGCAGCGGGAGTGCCGCGCGTCCGGCGCCGGGCTGGTGATGGTCAGCCACGATGAGCGGCTGGCGTCCGGCTTCGACCGGCGCTTCACGATGCCGGCCGCGCGCGAAGAGGAGCCGGCATGATCGCGCTGATGTCGATTGCCGCGCGCAGCGCGTGGAACCGCCGCTTCAACCTGGTCTGGATGGTGATTGCGATCGCGCTGTCGACGGCGCTGCTGCTCGGCATCGAGCGGGTCCGGCATCAGGTGCGCGCCAGCTTCGCGCAGTCGGTGTCGGGCACGGATCTGATCGTCGGCGCCCGCACCAGCCCGATCCAGCTGGTGCTGTACGCGGTCTTCCGGCTCGGCGGCGCGACCAACAACATCGGTTGGGGCAGCGTGCAACGCCTTGCCGCCCACCCGCAGGTCGCATGGACGATCCCGCTTTCGCTGGGCGATTCGCATCGCGGCTTTCCGGTGCTGGCGACCACGGCCGGGTATTTCGAGCATTTCCGCCATGGCGATGGCCGCGCGCTGCGGCTCGCGCAGGGACGCCCCTTCGACGACAGGATCGATGGCATGTTCGACGCGGTGCTCGGCGCCGAGGTCGCCCGCCGCCTGGACTATCGCATCGGAGACAGAATCGTGCTGACCCATGGCGATGCGGCGGCCCCGGGCGCGCTGCGTCTCGAGCACGGGGACAAGCCGTTTACCGTGGTCGGTATCCTGGCGCCGACCGGAACGCCGGTCGATCGCACCATCCATATCGGCCTGGAGGCGATGCAGGCGATCCATCTCGATTTCCAGGGCGGTACACGCGTGCCCGGCGCGTCGATCGCGCCCGAGCACCTGCGCCGCTTCGATCTGACGCCCGACAGCGTCACCGCGGTGCTGGTCGGCCTGAAGCTGCGCTCGCGCGTCTTCGCGCTGCAGCGGGAGATCGCCCAGGACACGCGCGAGCCGTTGATGGCGGTGCTGCCGGGCGTGGCGCTCGACGCGCTGTGGGACCTCGTCGATATCGCCGGCAATGCGCTGCGCGCCGTGTCGGCGCTGGTCGCGGTGATCGGGCTGGCCGGACTGGCGTCGTCGATCCTGGCCGCGCTCGGCGAGCGGCGGCGCGAACTGGCGATCCTGCGGGCGGCCGGGGCGCGGCCGCGCGATATCCTGGCCCTGCTGGCGATCGAAGGCATGATGCTGATGCTGGCCGGCGTCGCCGCGGGCGTGGCGCTGCTGTCGCTGAGCAGCGCGCTGCTCGCGGGCTGGCTGGAGGCGCGCCTGGGCGTGGCGCTGCCGGTATCGTGGCCCAGTCTCGCGGAACTGCCGCTGCTGGCCGCGCTGGTCGTGGCCGGGTTTGCGGCAAGCCTGCTGCCGGCATGGCGGGCCTACCGCCTGAGCCTGGCGGACGGGCTCAATCCGAGGACATGAAAGATGACTAGGCAAACGCCAGGCAATCCGCGGCGCCGCAAGTGGCTGCTCGCGGCAGGCGGCGCGTTGGGGGTGGCGGGCCTGAGCACGGCGGGGCTCTGGTGGATCCGCGGCCGCGGCGACTCGGCCGGATCGTCGTCGACCGCGCGGCGCAAATACGCGATCGGCGAAACGCTGGAGCGCGAGACGCCGCCCACGGCTCCCGCGCCCACGACCTATCGCGAGATCGAATGGGACGCGCTGCTGCCGAAAGGATGGGATCCGCTCGCGCCGCTGAAGGGCCTGGACCTGGCACAGATGGAAGATGGCGATCCCCGGGCGCAGGCAGCGCTGGAGAAGGCCAAACAATACTGGCAGGAAGCGCCGGTCGAACCTTCCCTCGATGGTTCGCCGGTACGGCTGCCGGGCTTCGTCGTCTCGTTGGGCGGCGAGGGCGAGGCGATCCGCGAATTCCTGCTGGTGCCGTATTTCGGCGCCTGCATCCACGTGCCGCCGCCGCCCGCCAATCAGGTCGTCCACGTCCAGGCGAAGGCGCCGCTGCAGGGTACCCGCACGATGGATACCGTGTGGATCGAGGGCGTGCTGCGCGTCGAGCGTGCCGAGACGGCGATGGGCGACAGCGGCTATGCGATGCGCGACGCGCGCGTCGAGCCTTATGTGGAGCCGCGGCGCGAGCGTCCGTGATCCGACGCTGATCGCCCAATGCGCGCGCCGCGGTTCCGGGTCAAGCCCTAGTGCGCGCGAGTCGGCAGTCCCACCGCATCGACCAGCACCTGCTCGAGCCATGCCGGGCCGTTGGTCGACAGGCGGGCGAGCAGCCCCGTATCCGCCCCGGTACCGATCGCCAGCACGCCGCCCAGCACGGCCAGGCCCAGCGCGCGGCGCAGCCATTCGGTCGCACCCATCGAACGCTTCATGGCGGTTAGCACGCGGCCGCCGATGCCCAGCGCAGCCGCCAGCGAGGTCGCCGCCCCCGCGGCGTAGGCCAGCAACGCCAGCGACGTCGACACGCTCGCGCCGTTCAGCGCCGCACCGGTCAGCACCAGTCCAAGGATCGGGCCGGCGCACGGGGCCCACAGCATGCCGGTGGCGGCGCCAAGGCCCAGCGAGCCCCATATGGTGCCGGCGCTGCCACCACCACCCCTGCCGCTGCCGCTGCCATTGCCATTGCCACTACCGTCGGCCAGGCGGTTGCCGAGCGTCACCAGCGGACGGGCCAGCGCATCGGCCAGGCGGGGCAGCAGCAGCGACAGGCCGAACACCGCAAGCAGCACCAGGGCCGCGATGCGCCCGTACTCGTTGGCCTGAACAACCCAGGCACCGCCGGCGGAGGCCAGCGTCACCACGGCGGCAAAGGTCAGCGCCATGCCGGCGAGCATCGGCAGCGTGCCGCGCAGGAACGGCTGTCCGGACCGGCTCAGCACAAAGGGCAGCACCGGCAGGATGCAGGGGCTCAGGATGGTCAGGGCGCCGCCAAGGTAGGCGAGAATCAGCAGGGTCATGATCGTGTCTCCAGACAAAGGGTTGGCTTGCCCTCGATCAGACCCGGCTGGCGTCGCTGCGATGTGTCATCGAGCGGCGAGTTTGTACCGCAGTGTGGGGTCTTGCCGGCCAGATACATTGCGATACACGCGGATTTGCCGTCCCCATACAATGCCGGGGCGGCAGGCATGGCGGTACGCCCTGTCGCGCACAGCTTGCTCTCCTTCAACCTGCCGGTGACAACAATGGACGCACACGTCGACCATATCCTCATCGTCGATGACGACCGGGAAATCCGGGAACTGGTCTCGACCTATCTGACCAAGAACGGTCTGCGCGTGACGGTGGCGCCCGACGGCCGCCATATGCGCGCCTTCCTGGACGCCAATACCGTCGACCTGATCGTGCTCGACGTGATGTTGCCCGGCGACGATGGCCTGGTGCTGTGCCGCGAGCTGCGCGCCGGCAAGCACAAGTCCACGCCGGTGCTGATGCTGACCGCGCGCGACGACGAGACCGACCGCATCATCGGCCTTGAAATGGGCGCCGACGACTACCTTGCCAAGCCGTTTGCCGCGCGCGAACTGCTGGCCCGTATCAAGGCGGTGCTGCGCCGTACCCGCATGCTGCCGCCCAATCTGCAGATCACCGAGGCAGGGCAGATCCTCGCCTTCGGCACGTGGCAGCTCGATACCACCGCGCGCCATCTGATCGACGCCGAGGGCACCATTGTCGCGTTGAGCGGCGCGGAATACCGGCTGCTGCGCGTGTTCGTCGACCACCCGCAGCGCGTGCTCAATCGCGACCAGCTGCTGAACCTGACCCAGGGGAGGGAGGCCGAGATGTTCGAGCGCTCGATCGACTTGCTGGTCAGCCGCCTGCGCCAGCGCCTGAACGACGATGCGCGCGAGCCGAGCTATATCAAGACCGTGCGTAGCGAGGGCTATGTCTTTGCCTCGCCGGTGGAAATCCGCGAGGCCCGGCAGTGAACGCGCCCCGCTGGGCGTGGCCGCGCACGCTGCGATCGCGCCTGTTCCTGATCCTGCTGACCGGCCTGGTCGTCGCCCACGGCCTGTCGTTCGCGGTGCTGTTCTCCGAGCGGTATATGTCGGCCCGGCAGGTGATGCTTGGCACGCTGGAGACCGACGTGGCCACGTCGATTGCCATCCTCGACCGCCTGCCGGCGGCGGAGCGGCCGCAGTGGCTGCCGCGCGTCAATCGCGGCAACTATCAGTACATCCTCGGCGAGGGTCTCCCCGGCGTGCCCGAGATGACGGCCCGCGGCAGGGATATCGCCGAACGGATCACCGAAGCGAGCGGAGGCCGCTTTCCGGTGCGGGTGGAATCGATCCCCGGCGACGGCAAGCGCGTGCAGGCCCATCTGACGCTGAGCGACGGCAGTCCGCTGACCATCGACGTGCATCCGCGCATGACGCCGATCGCGCAATGGCTGCCCTATGTGCTGATCCTGCAGCTGCTGTTGCTGATCCTGTGTTGCTGGTTCGCCGTGCGGCTGGCCATACGGCCGCTGGTCGCGCTCGGCGATGCCGCGGACGCACTCGATCCCAACACCCAATCGGCGCCGCTCGACGAGAGCGGCCCCACCGAACTGGCCCGCGCCGCGCGCGCATTCAATGCGATGCGGGGCCGCATCGCGCGCTTTGTCGAAGAACGGGTGCAGATCCTCGCCGCGATCTCGCACGATCTGCAGACGCCGATCACACGGATGAAGCTGCGTGCCGAAATGGCCGACGACTCGGACGACAAGCGCAAGATGCTGAACGACCTGTCCGAGATCCAGACGCTGGTCCAGGAAGGGCTGGCGTACGCCCGCAGTGCGCACGGCGATGGCGAGAAGCCGTCGCGGATCGACCTGGGCTCCTTTGTCGAGAGCCTGGCCTACGACTATCAGGACACCGGCAAGGCCGTCACGATGCTGCAGAACGCCGGCGGAGCCATCGTCACGCGGCCGCATGCATTGCGGCGCGTGCTGACCAACCTGATCGACAACGCGCTGAAGTTCGGTGGGTCGGCGGAACTGAGCGTGCGCCGGGACGGGGACACGGTGGCCATCGAGGTGCTCGATCGCGGCACCGGTATTCCGGACGACCAGCTCGAGGCCGTGCTCAAGCCCTTCGTGCGCCTGGAGCAGTCGCGCAGCCGGGAAACCGGCGGTACCGGCCTGGGCCTGGCGATCGCCCACGAGCTGACGGCGGCCATCGGCGGCACGCTGACGCTGCGCAATCGGGAGGGGGGCGGCCTGGCGGCCGAAGTCAAGCTGGGCTGACGTAACGGTCCCTTCTTCCTGCGACATCGGCTCCTCGGGGCCGATTTTTTTTGCCCGCTTTGTATGCCTTTGTATCTCGCGTCCGCGGCGATACGCACCCAGACAAAAACGGCCCTTGCCCGCTACGGGCGCGATACGTCGGTCGCCTTAAATGGCATCCGTGGCCCGGCGCTGAACGACAACGAAGCGATCCGGACCGCGCGATACCAACCCGCAACGCAATCTCTTTCAAAGGAAACCATCATGACCGCCCAATTCGCCAAGCGCTTTGTTTTTGCCCTGTCGCTCGCCGCCGCTGCCGCCGGCGCGCAAGCCGCCAGCTTCGCCCAGCCCGGTGCGCGGGACCCCTACACCGAGGGCGCCCGCTCGGTGGCCGATGCTCGCGACCCGTACAGCAGCGGCGCCCGCTCGGCGCAGGAGCCGCGCAGCGTCTACAGCGACGGCGCGCGCCAGACCGATCCGTACAGCGACGGTGCCCGCCAGTTCGACCCGTACAGCGACGGCGCTCGTACGCTGGCCGGACAGGACCGTACCGGCGTCTCGGCCGAACCTGCGCGCAGCGCCGACCCGTATCTGGACGGCGCCTACGCCTGACCGCCCGGCCCGCGAAATCACCATCATCGAACGCAACCCATTGATCGAATCAGCGAGGGAACCCGAATGACCCAAACGTCCCAAACAACCCAGATGGCCCGGATCGACAAGGTGCTGTACACCGGCAAGACCCGCACCACCGGCGGACGCGACGGCGAGGCGCACAGCGACGACGGCCGGTTGAACATCAAGCTGTCACCGCCGGGAAGCAAGGGCGCCGGCACCAACCCGGAGCAGCTGTTCGCCGCGGGCTGGTCGGCCTGCTTCATCGGCGCGCTGGGCAAGGCCGCCAGCAAGCTGAACGTCGCGCTGCCGTCCGCCCCGTCGGTCGACGCCGAGGTCGACCTGGCGATGGCCGGCCAGGCCTTCCTGCTGCAGGCCCGACTGCACGTGCATATCCCCGGGGTGGACAGCGAAGTGGGGCGGGCCCTGGTCGAGACCGCGCACGGCATTTGCCCGTACTCGAAGGCAACGCGCGGAAACATCCACGTGGAGACCGTGCTGGTCTGAGCGTGCAAGGGCCCGCTGCCGGTCGATCGATCGGCAAGCGTGGCCGCTTCCCCGGTCCGCAAGCCGCCTCCTCTTATCCATTTCGACCTGTCCGACATCATGCGCACGCTTCTCGCTTCCACATTGGCCGCCGCCGGCATCGCCGCGGTCTGTTTCGTCGGCAATGGCGCCAACGCCGTTGGTTCCGGCGTTGGTTCCGCATTTGGGTTCACGATCCCGAACCAAACCAAAGCCCCCGAATTCGTCGGCATCGACCGCTGGCTGAACTCACAGCCGCTGTCGATGCAGGGCCTGCGCGGCAAGGTCGTGCTGGTCGACTTCTGGACCTATTCCTGCATCAATTGCATCAACACGCTGCCCTACGTCAAGCAGTGGCACGACAAGTACAAGGACCAGGGGCTGGTCGTGGTCGGCGTGCATACGCCCGAGTTTCCGTTCGAAAAGTCGACCGCCAACGTGCAGGCCGCGATCAAGCGTTTCGATATCCGCTATCCGGTCGCGCAGGACAATGGCTACGCGACATGGTCGGCCTATCACAATCGATACTGGCCCGCGCTCTATCTCGTCGATGCGGAAGGCAGGATCGTCTACCAGCATTTCGGCGAGGGGCAGTACGCGGAAACGGAGGCAGCAATCCGCAATGCGCTGGCGCAGCGCAAGCAATAAGGGCCATGTCTGCGCCGGGGCGTCGCGCAGCGCCCCGGGAAATATGGGGAATACGGGGAATCGCCCGGATGGCGCGCGATGCCAGGATGTGGCCCAATGCCTGCGAACCCGCCGGTCCCGACGCAGGGGCCGAGCCGGATTCCGATCATCACATCACAGGAGACTTCGAATGAAGCCACGCCGCGCCCTGCTCAGCATGCTGTTGTTTGCATCCGCCACCGCCTTTGCGCAAGGCAAGCCCGTGGTGCAGTTCATCGCCACGGGCGGCACCATCGCGATGAAGATCGACCCGGTCAAGAATGCGCCGGTGCCGGCGATCTCCGGCGACGACTTGCTGGCCACGGTGCCCGACATCGGCAAGTACGCCACCATCCAGGTCAATAATCTGTCCAACGTGCCGTCGGACTATATGGACCCGCCGCGCTGGGTCGCGCTGACCCGGGCCGTGCAGGCTTCGCTGGACCGGCCTGACGTCGCCGGGGTCATCGTGTCGCACGGCACCGATACGCTGGAAGAAACCGCATACTGGCTCGACTTGACGGTGCGCTCGGACAAGCCGGTCGTGCTGATCGGCGCGCAGCGCAACGCGTCTTCGCCGGACTTCGACGGCCCCCGCAATCTGCTGAACGCCGCCCGCATCGCCGTCGACGAGCAATCGAAGGGCAAGGGCGTGATGCTGGCGATGAACAATCAGATCAATGCCGCCCGCTACGTCACCAAGACCCACACCGCGAACGTCGAGACGTTCAATTCGGGTGATTTCGGCTTTATCGGCGAGGTCTATCCGGATCGGGTGATTTACTCGAGCACGCCATCGCGCCGCCAGCATATTCCGATCCAGACCGACAAGATGCCCGAGGTCGAAATCGTCGCGATGTACGGCGGCGCCGATGGCGCTGCGCTGCGCAACGCCGTCGATCGCGGCGTCAAGGGCATCGTGGTGCAGGCGCTGGGCATGGGCAACATGAATCAGCCGATGTTCGAGGCCGTCAAATATGCGCTGTCCAGGCAGGTGCCGGTCGTGATCTCGACGCGGGTGCACAACGGACGCGTTCTGCCGAACTATGGCTTCGTCGGCGGCGGCAAGACCACGTTCGACGCCGGCGCGGTGATGGCCGACGATCTGAAGCCGGCCAAGGCGCGCATCCTGCTGATGCTGCTGTTGCAGCGAGGCGTGACCAGCCAGGCCGACCTGCAGGCGGCGTTCAGCCGCTAAGGCTTGGCGAGAAGATAGAGGCTATGCGGCCGGTGGCCAGATCCAGCCCGGCCACCGCCGCTTCAGCCGGTCGGCGACGATGCCGACCTCCACCATGGCCTGCGCCGCGATTTCCGACGGCGGCGACGTCTTGCGGCTGACCAGGCCAACGGACCGCACCGGCCCATCGACGATCTCCGCCACCCGCATGCCCTTCAGCGACAGCAGCGGCATGATGCCGAGATAGGGCAGCACCGCGATGCCAAGCCCTTCCTTGACGAAGCCTGCAATGGTGCCGATCTGGTCCAGCTGGAGCTTCGGGCGGAACTGCACGCCGCGCTGCAGGAACGCGGCGCTCATGTATTTCATCGCGGTGCTGCGGTCGGTCATGCTGATGAGCGGCAGGCCGGCGAGTTCGTCCATATGCATGCGCTTGCGCAAGGGTTTGCGCCACTGCGCCGGAGCGAGCAGCACAAAGCGATCGCGCAGGATCTCCCGGAACAGCAGGTCAGGGTTGGAGGGCGACGCGGAGGCCAGCGCGAAGTCGACCTGATAGTCGATCACGCGCTGTACCGCGGCCTGATCCGCGCAGTCGTGCACCGCGATCTGCGCATGCGGATAGCGCCGTTCCAGCGCCGCACAGACGCCGGGCAACAGCACGTTGGCAAGGGATGGCAGCGCCGCGATCGACAGCCGCTGCGCCTCCTGTTCCGCGCGGCTCTGCAGATGCCGCAGGCCGGAATCGAACTCGCCGACGATGCGGCGGGCCATCGGCACCAGCTGCTCGCCGGCCGGCGTCAGCCGGACGCTGCGCGTCGATCGTTCGAACAGCGCGATGCCCAGTTCCTCCTCCATCTCCTTGACCGCCTTGCTCAACGACGGCTGCGTGACGAAAAACTGCTCGGCGGTGCGGCTGAAATTCAGCGATTGCGCCAGTGCCAGGAAGATCCGCAGTTGGCGGGGTGTGATATTCATTCTTCGGGTCTATCAATCTATAGACAAAGGGAATTTCCGCAATAAATGTAGTCTCCCTAGAATGGGCCGCGCAAGCGATTGCGGGATTTCCTTGCGGACCTGGACAACGGAGACGAGATGCTGGATCTGAACGGCAAGGTGGCGCTGATCATGGGATGCGGCGCCGTCGCCGAAGGGTGGGGGAACGGGCGCGCCACCGCGATGCTGATGGCGCGGCAGGGGGCGCGGGTGTTCGGCACGGACCTGCATCTGGGCCATGCGGTGCGCACGCGCGAACTGATCGTCGCCGAAGGCTACGATGCCGATGTGGTCGCGTGCGACAGCACCAGCGCGGAGCAGGTCGAGGACGCGGTGCGGGCCTGCCTGTCGCGCCATGGCCGTATCGATATCCTGGTCAACAACGTTGGCCTGTCGCAGCCCGGCGGTCCCGTCGACATGGACGAAGCCGTCTGGGATGCGCAGATGCAGGTGAACCTGAAGGGCGCGTTCCTGGCGTGCAAGCACGTCCTGCCGATCATGAAGCAGCAGGGCGGCGGTGCGGTCGTCAATATCGCCTCGGTGGCCGGGCTGCGGTATGTCGGCAAGCCGCAGGTTGCCTATGCCGCGGCCAAGGCGGGCCTGATGCATTTCACGCGGACGACCGCGGTGATTCACGCGCCGGACAACATCCGGCTGAACTGCGTGGTGCCCGGACTGATGCATACCCCGTTGATCGAAGGGCTGGCCGCCAAGTATGCCGGCGGCGATACGCAGGCGTTCATTGCGCACCGGCATGGCCAGGTTCCCATGCAGCGGATGGGCGATGGCTGGGACACCGCGCACGCGGTGCTGTTTCTGGCAGCCGACGAGAGCCGCTATATCACCGGCACCGAGATCGTCGTCGACGGCGGGCTCGTTGCCGCGACGCGATAGCGGCTGCGTGCCGCTTGCATTGCAGTTCGATGCCGACAGGCATGCGGCAAGGCTCTCGCCAGCCTTGCCAACAATAACGACAGGAGACCACGATGACTATCCTTCCCCGGCGCCTGTTCGGCGCCGCGGCGCTGGCCGCCGCTGCCCTCTTTCCCGCCGCTACCGCCTGGAGCCAGGCGTATCCGAGCCAGCCGATCCGGCTGATCGTGCCGTTCGCGCCGGGCGGCGCGGTGGACCAGACCGCGCGCACGATTTCCGGCGCGCTGGGCAAGGAGCTGGGCCAGCCGATCGTCATCGAGAACAAGCCCGGTGCCAGCGGCTCGCTGGGCGCGGCCGATCTGGCACGGGCGAAGCCAGATGGCTATACGCTGATGCTGGCGCTGGATTCGCATGCGGTGAATCACTACACGGTCAAGAACCTGCGCTTCGATACGTTCAAGTCGTTCGACTACCTGAGCCTGCTGGTCACGACGCCGCAGGTGCTGGTCGTCAACAACGCGTTGCCCGCCAACAATCTGGATCAGCTGGTGGCCTACCTGAAGGCCAATCCCAATACCTCGTATGGATCCGCGGGCACGGCGTCGGCCGGGCACGTCAACAGCGCGCAGCTGTCCATTGCCAGGCAGCTGGCGACGACTCATATCCCGTACAAGGGCGCGGCGCCGTTGCTGACCGACCTGCTTGGCGGCCATGTCCAGTACGCGTTCGCCGGCCTGTCGGTGATGCTGCCGCATATCAAGGCGGGCAAGGTCCGCGCGCTGGCGGTCAGCTCGCCGAAGCGGTCCGCGATGCTGCCCGACGTGCCGACGATGAGCGAGGCGATTCCGGGCTTCGAGTATCCGACCTGGATCGGCCTGGTCGCGCCGCAGGGCTTGCCGCCCGACGTTCGCGCGAAGCTGCTGGCCGCGACGCACAAGGTCATGCAAGATCCCGAGGTATCGAAGCGATTCGCAGAGAATGCGTTCGATATCGTCAACAGCAGTCCCGAGGCCTTTGCCGCCCGGGTCAAGAAGGACGCGGGCGCCATGGGCGATCTCGTGCGCCGCAAGGTGATCGTCGCGGAATAGACCACGCCGATTCCATTTATCCCACTACGGACCCAGACATGGCCGCCATTCCCTACGCCGATCTTTCGGCTCCCGACATCCAGCCGCTGGCCGAACGGATCGCCGCCGAGCGCGGCAGCGTGCTGCATCTCTATCAGATGCTGCTGCACGCGCCGCCCGTGGCGGAAGGCTGGCTGACCTATCTGACCGCCATCCGCCAGAAGTCGAGCCTGCCGGGCGCGCTGCGCGAGATGGTGATCATGCGCGTGGCGATTCTGAACGGTGCGTCGTACGAGGCCGACCAGCATGCGCCGATCGCGCTGAAGGAAGGCATGACGCAAGCCCAGCTCGATGCCTTGCCCGACTGGCGCGACAGCGCGCTGTTCGTCGATGTCGAGCGCGCGGTGCTTGCCTACACCGACGCGATGACGCGCGACATCCGCGTGGAGCCCGCCGTGTTTGCCGGGATCGCGCGGCACTTCTCGCATCGGCATGTGGTCGAACTGACCGCTACCATTGCCGCGTACAACATGGTGTCGCGCTTCCTGGAGGCGCTGCAGGTGCATTCGCACGACGCGAGGTAGTGTTGTGTTCGGGGGGGGCGGCCCTCTCCCCCGGCCCCTCTCCCGCCAGCGGGAGAGGGGAGCCAACCACCGGCATTCCGGTCAACCATAGTGACTCGCCTCTCGCTGCGCAATCTCCCTCTCCCGCTTGCGGAAGAGGGTCGGGGAGAGGGCAGGGCGGATCCACCCCTCCGGGCCGTCAGCGCCCCGAGGGAACCTCCGAAGGCGATACCGGATCGGCCTCGAAATCCATCGTATCCATATCGACATCGGACGCCACCGGCTTGCCGAACAGCTTTAGCCAGGCAAAGCCCAGCACACCCGCGCTCAGCGATGCCAGCAGGATCGCCATCTTCGATGCATTGATCACGGCCGGCGCATCGGTAAAGGCCAGGTTGGTGATGAAGATCGACATCGTGAAGCCGATGCCGCCGAGCAGGCCCGCGCCAAGGACATGCCGCCAACGCAGGTCGAGCGGCAGCTTGCAGAGACCGATGGCGACCGCGACGAAGCTGACGAGCGTGATGCCCAGCGGTTTGCCGACCACCAGCCCGGCCAGGATGCCAAGGCTGTTCGACGAGGCCAGCTCCTGCGCCCAGTCGCTGCCGATGACGATGCCGGTATTGGCCAGTGCGAAGATCGGCAGGATCACGAAGGCGACCGGCCGGTGCAGGAAGTGCTCGAGCCGATGCGACGGCGAAGCAGCGTCGTCCTGCCTGGCGGAGAAGGGGATCGCGAAAGCCAGCAGCACGCCGGCAATCGTCGCGTGCACGCCGGACTTCAGCATCAGGAACCACATCAGCACGCCGCCCAGCAGGTAGGGGATCAGCGACATCACGCGCAGCACGCGGTTCATCACCAGCAGCGCGGCGAATACCGCGAGCGCGCCGGCCAGATAGACGAACGCCAGTTCGGCCGTGTAGAACAGCGCGATCACGATGATGGCGCCGAGGTCGTCCATCACGGCAAGCGCGGTCAGGAAGACCTTCAGCGAGGCCGGCACGCGGCTGCCAAGCAGCGCCAGCACGCCGAGCGCGAACGCGATGTCGGTCGCCATCGGAATGCCGATGCCGGCCTGCGTCGGCGTGCCGCCGTTGAATCCGAAGTGGATCAGTGCGGGAACCGCTATGCCGCCGGCCGCCGCGACGATGGGCAGCAGGGCATTCCGGAGGCTGGACAGTTCGCCGTTGTACAGCTCGCGTTCGAGTTCGAGGCCAATCAGCAGGAAGAAAATGGCCATCAGCGCATCATTGATCCAGTGCTCGACGCTGAGGCCCGCGACTTTCACATGCCACAGGTGGAGGTACTGATCGCCGACCGGCGAATTGGCCAGTATCAGCGAAACGACGGTGCAGGCGATCAGCAGGATGCCGCCCGCCTTCTCGGACTCGAAAAAGCGCTGGAACGTATTGGAGAGTCGTCTTTGTACGATTGCCATGGGACCTCTCTTGGGGAGCTATACCGGGATGGAAGCGAATGGAAATGCGCGCGCGCAGGCGCCGCGGCTTCCGTTGCCGGGAGGCGCGGAAGGGGGCGTTGCGTGACAGCGCGTGGGAGCGGAGAGTCGACCAGGGGAATGGTCTGGATGAGGGTGGTGCATGCATCGGTCGCGGAAAAGCCGCGTGGCGGCCCGACCGACGCAAATCCTGCCACCCCGTGGGGTGAGCACCCGGGCCGAAGTATACCGGAACGGGGTGGCAGGAGGGCGGAGACGTCGTTAAGCGGATCCGCTCTTGGCGGCGGCGCCGTGCTTGCGCGCAAGCGGCAGCCGCCATCCCAGCGTCATGCCGGCGGCCGCGATCAGGATCGCCGCGGCACCGGTCCATTGCGCCCAATCGAGGCGCAGGCCGAAGGCCACCATATCGACGACGATCGCGACCACGGGATAGACGAACGACAGCGCCGCCGTCATCGCGGTCGACAGCTTCTGGATCGCGCCATACAGCAGGATGTAGACCAGCCCGGTATGGACCACGCCGATCGTCACCAGCATCGGCCACGACCCGTCGTAGGCCGCCAGGTCCGACAAATTGGCGAACGGGGCCAGCATCGCCATGCCGACGCAGGCCTGGATCAGCGCGATCAGATGCGGCGGCACGCCCGACAACCGCTTGGTGATGATGGCCGCGACCGCATAGAAGAACGCGGCACCCAGCGCCAGCGCGATACCGCCCAGATAGTCGGTGGCGCCATGGCCGTGATCGGGCTTTGCCTGCACGATCATCAGCACGCCGGTGAAGGCGATCAGCAGCCAGGCCAGCTTGGTCAGCGTGATGCGTTCGGAAAACAGCAGCGCGCCCAATGCCACCAGCATGAACGGCTGCGTGTTGTAGACCGCCGTCGCGATCGAAATCGAGGCGCGCGGATAGGCCGCAAACAGCAGCAGCCAGTTCATCACGATCGCGACGCCGCCCAGTGCCGCCAGGCCCAGCGTGCGCCAGGTCAGCTGCCGCAGCATGCCCAGCGCGGCGCAGACCGCCAGCAGCGTCAGCGCGCCGAACAGGCAGCGCCAGAACACGACGTCGCGGATCGGCTGTCCGGACTCGACCACGAACCAGCCGATGGTGCCGGACAACACCATCGAGGCCGTCATTTCGGCAGTGCCGCGTAGGGAATTCACCGTCTTTCTCCTGAGGGCTGAATGGTGTTTAGAATCGCATGACGAGGGCCGCGATTCTATATGGTTTGTTAGGCGGGATGGCGGCAGTTCCTGTATTTCGAAGGTATATCGCCTGATCCCCTAAGGAAATAAAAAATGCTCGACGATGTCGATCGGCGCATCCTCGCCGTGCTGGCGGAGGACGCCCGGATTTCACTGAAGGAGTTGGCGGCGCGGGTCGGGCTGTCTTCGCCGAGCACTTCGGAGCGGCTCAAACGCCTGGAAGAACGCAAGGTCATTCGCGCCTTCACCATCGATATCGATCCGGCCGCGCTCGGTTATCCGCTGCAGGCCATCGTTCGTATCCGCCCGCTGCCCGGCAAGCTCCATATCGTGCAAAAGCTGATTGCCGATATTCCGGAGATCGGGGAATGCGACAAGGTGACCGGCGAGGATTGCTTTATTGCGCGCCTTTATGTGCGTTCGATCGAGGAGCTCGATGGCCTGCTGGATCGCGTGGCCCAGATGGCGGAAACCAATACGTCGGTGGTCAAGGCCAAGGTGGTGCCCAAGCGCGGCGCGCCGATCGGAGAGAGCCGCGGCTAATGCCCGCACGGCTTGTCCGCCCGGACTGCATGGTGGAACAAGCGCGGAAAGCCTTGCCAAACAGGCGCACGACGGTACATTGTTGGCGGAGAACAAGCCGGCGAACTCGTTCGGCAACCATCCACACCCGGAGATGGAGACAAGCGATGCGTACCGTCAACGCGCAGTTCCTGTTCGATTTCGGCAGTCCCAACGCCTACCTGGCACACAAGGTCATTCCGGCCATCGAAGCGCGCACCGGCGCGACATTCGAATACGTTCCGATCCTGCTTGGCGGCCTGTTTCGGCTGACCGGCAATCGATCGCCGATGGAGGCGTTCGCCGGTATCAAGAACAAGCCGGAATACGGGCGGCTGGAAATGCAGCGCTTTATCCGGCGGCACGGCCTGACCGCGTTTCGAATGAATCCCCACTTTCCGGTCAATACGCTGCAGATCATGCGAGGGGCGATCGCGGCGAGCCACGATGGCAGCTTTGCGCGATATGTCGACGCGGTCTTCGGCGCGATGTGGGAGCGCGGATTGAAGATGGACGATCCGGCCGTGATCGCGTCCGTGCTGGACGAGGCCGGGCTGGATGGGTCTCGGCTGCTGGAGGCGATCAATCAGCCGGCCGTCAAGGAAACGCTGCTCGGCAATACGCAGCGCGCATTCGAGCGTGGGGCATTCGGCGCGCCGACCTTCTTCGTCGACGACGAGATCTTCTTCGGCAAGGACAGCCTGCGCGATGTCGAAGAGGAAATCATCCGCGTGCGCGCCGCCTGATTCGCGCCCTGCCTTTCCACCCGTTCGGAGGCTTCCTGCCCATGAAAACACGCATCACTGAACTGTTCGCGATCCGCTATCCGATCATCCAGGGCGGCATGCATTTCGTCGGCCTTGCCGATCTGGCGGCGGCCGTTTCCAATGCCGGCGGCCTGGGCATCATCACTGCGCTGACGCAGCGCACGCCCGAGCTGCTGGCCAGGGAGATCGCGCGCTGCCGCGAGATGACGGACCAGCCGTTCGGCGTCAACCTGACCTTCCTGCCGACGTTCTCCGAGCCGCCCTACGCGGAATACATCGCCGCCATCGCCGAAGGGGGCGTGCGTATCGTCGAGACCGCGGGCCGCAGTCCCGAACAGTACATGCCGGCGTTGAAGGCGGCCGGCATCAAGGTGATTCACAAATGCACGTCGGTGCGCCACGCGCTGAAGGCCGAGAAGATCGGCTGCGATGCGGCCAGCGTCGACGGCTTCGAATGCGGCGGCCATCCGGGCGAGGACGACGTGCCCAACATGATCCTGCTGCCGCGGGCCGCCGAAACGCTGAAGATTCCGTTCGTCGCGTCCGGGGGCATGGCGGACGGCCGCAGCCTGGTGGCCGCGCTGGCGCTGGGCGCGGACGGCATCAATATGGGTACCCGCTTCCTGGCCACCGAGGAAGCGCCGGTGCATGCGAATGTCAAGCAGGCGATCGTCGAGGCCAGCGAGCTGGACACGCGGCTGATCATGCGGGCGCTGCGCAATACCGAGCGGGTGCTGAACAATGGCGGCGTCGAGCGGCTGCTGCAGATCGAGCGCGAGAAGGGCGCCGACCTGAAGATCGCGGATATCTACGATCAGGTCGCCGGCATCTATCCCAAGGTGATGGTGGAGGGCGATGTCGAGGCGGGGGCCTGGAGCTGCGGCATGGTCGCCGGCCTGATCCACGACATTCCGAGCGTCAAGACGCTGATCGACCGGATCGTCATGGAGGCCGAGCAGTTGACGTTCCAGCGGCTGGCCGGGATGTTCGACGCGCGGCGCTGAGGGGCAATGCATGGGCGAGGCACGGTGCCTCGTCCATGCGGGAAGCTGGAAAGCCGGTAGCCGGTAGCCGGAAGCGGGAAGCCCGACACCCTGAGTAGGGGCCGAGGCCCCCCGGCAGCCCGATCACCAGGCCTCGATCCACGGCCGCAGATCGAGCTCATGCGTCCACGCGTCGCGCGGCTGCTGGTGCAGCATCCAGTAGGCGTCGGCGATGTGCTCGGGATTCAGGATGCCGTCGCGATCCTTCAGCGCATAGCGCTCGGGGAAGTTCTCGCGGATAAAGGCGGTGTCGATGGCGCCGTCGATGATCGGGTGGGCCACGTGGATGCCCTGTGGCCCCAGCTCCTTCGCCATCGATTGCGCCAGCGCGCGCAGGCCGTGCTTGGCCCCGGCAAACGCCGAGAATCCGGCGCGGCCGCGCATGCTGGCGGTCGCTCCCGTAAAGAAGATCGAACCGCGGCCGCGCGGCACCATCACGCGGGCCGTCTCGCGTCCCATCAGGAAGCCCGCGAAGCAGGCCATCTCCCAGACCTTGAAGTAGACGCGGGCCGTCGTGTCCAGCACGTCGAAGCGGACGTTCGCGCCGATGTTGAACACCGCCACCTCGATCGGCGCGATGTCGGCCTCGATCCGCTGGACCAGGCTCGTCATTTCCTCTTCCTTGCGCGCGTCCGAGCCGAAAGCATGCGCGATGCCGCCCTCGGCTTCGATCTGCTGAACCAGCGGCGCCAGCTTGTCGGCATGGCGCCGGGTCACGCAGGCGATATAGCCCTCGCGGGCGAAGCGCCGCGCAATGGCACCGCCGGTCGCATCGCCGGCACCGATGACAAGGATGGCCTTCTTTTGGGTCATGGTGTCTCCTTCGGGGCGGCCTGGCACCGCCGGCCATTCCGGCGGCAAGCCGATCGAGTTGTGTTTGCAACGCCGGATAGTGTCCGCGATTTTGCCGAAGACTGCTGGCGGCCAGGTCGGCCTGATGGGCCACGGCGCACCCATCGCTAAGACGATTCTCAATGTCGGCCGACGGCGACATGAAACGCAAAATGCGTGTCCTTCTGTGAAGCATCGAAAGCCCGCGCGCAGGATGCTGTCGGCCTCGACACTCCTCGGTTCCAACCATGGTTCAAATCGAAGACGCCAGCTACAAGCAGCTGTATTCATCGCCCGCGATGGTCCGCAATCTTGTCTCGGGCTTTATCCCCGACGGATGGTTACAGGGGCTGGATTTCAGCACGCTGGAATGCGTCCCTGGCCACTATGTCTCCGACGATCTGCGGCAGCGGGCCAACGATATGGTGTGGCGGGTCCGCGCCGATGACGAATGGCTGTATCTCTATTTGATGATGGAGTTTCAGAGCACAGTCGATCACGGCATGCCGGTGCGCATCATGTCCTATCTGGGACTGCTCTATCAAAGCCTGATCCGCAAGGAGTACGTCAAGCCCCGACGAGGCATCCCGCCGGTGCTGCCCATCGTCCTGTACAACGGTGAAGGGCCATGGGATGCACCCACCGATATCGCGGCGATGCTGCCGGACGTGCCCGGACTTGTCGGTGAGTACCTGCCCAAGCTTAAATATCTGTTGTTGGACAGCGGACGCATCGGCAAGGAACAGCTGCGCGCGATGCGCAATCCGGTTGCCGTGCTGATGCAGCTGGAAGAGGCGGAAACCCAGCAGGAGGTCGGCGAGTTGATCGACAAGCTTGCGGACATCGTCAAAGGCGACGAAGGACTGAAGCGAATCTTCCTCAATGTGTTGCCGGGACTGATCGGCAGGCGCAGCGGAAACACCTTGGACGTACCGGTGGTCAATGATCTTGTGGAGATGAAGATGAAGCTAAGTCAGAGTTTCAAGGTGTGGGCGCATGAGTACATTCAACAAGGACGAATCGAGGGGGAGCAGAAGGGGCGAGCGGACGCCGCGACGGCGTACCTCCAACGGCAGCTGACTGCCCGCTTCGGAGCCTTGCCCGAATATGCCGTGACCAAGATTGAGGGCGCAACCGAAAAGGAACTCGAGCGATGGGCGCTGCGCCTGCTTCGCGCGGAGACGCTGGACGACGTGTTCAAGGATCCGCTGGCAGACGACACGCCAGGCACTCACTGAGGCCAACACCGACGTCGCGGAAGAATTGATGGGCTGGGCATTGCGAGCGGTCCATGCAAAATCGCTTGCTGAAGTCTTCGAAGACACGCCCAGATAACCTGTGAGCTTCACCCCCGCCGCATGAGATTGGCGCCGTCGTGCACCTGACCTGAACGACGGCGCCAATAACCTCACCGCATATCAATCCGCCTGAATCCCAAACTCCTTGACGATCCGCGCATAGCGGTTCGCATCCGCCGCAATCAGCTTGCCCAGATGGGTGGCATCCCCTCCGACCGGGCTGATGCCGAAGGTCGCCATCTTCTCGATGATGTCCGGCATCTTCAGGATTTCGTTGATATGCCCGTTCAGCGTTCGCACCACGTCAGCCGGCATACCCTTCGGACCGAGGATCGCCTGCCACGCACCCACTTCGACGTCCTTGTAGCCGAGCTCGGCCAGCGTCGGCACGTTGGGCGCAAACGGCGAGCGCTTCGGATCTGCCACGGCGATCGGCAGCAGGCGGCCGTTGGTCACGTACTGGAACACGGCGCCATAGGTGGAATAGGTCATCGGCACCTGGCCGCCCAGCACGTCCACCACCGCCGGCGCGGTGCCGCGATACGGAACCTGCGCGATCCGCACGCCGGCCGCCTTGTTGAACAGCTCGCCGAGGATATGCATCGGCGAGCCGTTGCCCGGCGACGCATAGGTCTGCACCGTGCCGGCCCTGGCGCGCGCCACCAGATCGCTCATCTTGCTGATGCCGGTCGACTTGTTGACGACCACGAACAGCGACTGGCTGCCGGTCTGTATCACCGGCGTGAAGTCGCGCTGCACGTCGTAGGCTGCGCCCGAGCCGGGCTTGAGTACGAGGGGGGCGAGCGCCACGGTGTTCGGCGCGGCCAACAGCGTGTAGCCGTCCGGCTGCGCCTTGGCGACGTAGGCGCTGCCGATCGTGCCGGCGGCGCCGGTGCGGTTCTCGACGACGACCGACTGGTTCAGCCGGATCGCTAGCTTCTCCGCGATCATCCGCGCCAGCACGTCGGTGTCCCCGCCGGCCGGATAGGCGACCACGATCGTGATGGGTTTGCTCGGATAGCCCTGCGCCTGCGCGGCGCCCGTGCCGAGCAGCGCGCCGGCCGCCGTAACGGCCGCCGTAACGGCCGCCGTAACGGCCGCGAACAGTTTGCGGGTGGTGGACTGCTTCATGATTCCTCCAGTTGTCTGCGTTCAGCGATGCCGGCGATCAGAACACGTGCTTGATGCCCAGCATCGCGCCGAGCTGCGAGCCGCCGGGGCGCGTGTTCGAGCCCGGGGATCCACCGCTGACTGAAGTCGTCAGCGTGCCGTCGTTGTCGATGAAGCCCGCGGTCGCATAGACCATCGTCCGCTTCGAGAACGCATACGAGCCGCGCAGCGCGTACAGCATCTGGTCGTTGTCGCTGTGGCGGTATTTCAGGTAGTAGACCTGCCCGGCCAGCTGGAAGGCGGGCGTGATGTCGTAGGCCAGGCCGGCGTACCACATGTCGCTGCGCGGAGTGGGGCTGGCCTCGTTGTCGCGGCGGATCAGGCCGGCGCCGGCCTTGACGCGATCAAGCAGGACATAGCCGCCGACCGACACGCGATCGTCGGTCAGGCTGCTGCTCGTCAGGCCGGCAAACGCGCCGGGGCCGCCGCGCAGCGAGTCGTAGGCCGCATGCACGCCCCACGTCTTGGTCGCGTACTGGACCAGCGCCGACCAGGCGCGGCAGGCGCGCGCATCGGCGGGGTTCTCGCCCGCGCAATTGGTGCCGGACGGGCTCGGACCGGCATTGGCGGCATCGCGGCCGAAGCTGTACGAGGCGCCCACCGTCAGCCCGCCGAAGGTGCCCTTGTAGACCACGGCATTGTCATGCCGCGTGTTGGGGATGTAGCTGTCCAGGGAACCCGAACCGTAGACGTTGGGCCCCAGGATGTCCGAATCGAGGATCGCCCAGAACAGCATCGTGTACTGCCGGCCCAGCGAGATCTGGCCCCACGGACCGGAAACGCCGACCCAGGCCTGGCGGCCGAACAGCCGGCCGCCCTGGTTGGCATTGCCGGTATCCGGGCCAAAGCCGGACTCCAGCACGAACAGGCCCTTGAGCCCGCCGCCCAGGTCCTCGGTGCCGCGGATGCCCCAGCGCGACGGCACCGTCGCCGTCAGGTTCGGCATGCGGACGATGCTGTCCTTGTTGGGGCCGACGTTGTTCACATACTCGACGCCGGTATCGACCACGCCATACAGCGTGACCGATTGCGCGGCCGCCATCACCGGCGCGGCGGCAAGCGCGGCCAGTGCGATCCGTCCTAATTTCATTGCGATTCCTTCCCGATTCCGTCTTGTGGTGGTTCCGGCGGCCGCGTCGTCTCTGTGGCCGATCGCGTCCGTTCCTCGTTGTACTGGCAGTCCTGATGGCCTTTTGCGTTTCATATATAAAACAGTGAATTACATAGGAAACGACAAGCGCAATATAGCGGGCGTTTTGGCCTCGGGCGGGCAGGGAATTCCCTAGCGGGCCGGTAGGTGTTTACGCGGATCTTCAGCGGAATTTCCGGGCGATATAGTCGAGAAGTTTTACCTAAGGACGTAGGTTTCATATATGGAACAAAACTCCGACCGGCGCCAACCGGCCATGCTTACCCGGCTCGCCGACACGTTCGCGGAAACGCTGTCGACCGTGGATGCCAGCGGAGCGCAGGTGGCCTACCGCGTTGGCGGCGGCCAGGGACCTGTGGTGCTGCTGTTGCACGGGATCAGTTCGGGGGCGGCGTCATGGCTGCCATGCGCGAGCCTGCTGGCTGCCCATGCGCGCGTGATCGCCTGGGACGCACCCGGCTATGGCGCATCGACGCCGCTGGCCGAGCGCGCGCCGCGCGCATCGGATTACGCCGTGCGCCTGCAGGTGCTGCTGCGGACGCTGGATCTTCGGCCGGCGCTGATCGTCGGCCATTCGCTCGGCGCGCTGATGGCAGCGGCCTATCTGGCGCAAGCCGAACCGGACTGGCGTCCCGCGCGTGTGCTGCTGGCAAGTCCCGCGCAAGGCTATGGCGCCCCCGGCAAAGAACAGAAGGCGGCTGACGTTGCGCGGCAACGGCTCGAGGCATTGGCCACGCTCGGTGTATCCGGGCTGGCCGAACGCGGCCCGGCGCGGCTGTTGAGTCCCGACGCCGACGCCGGGGCGCGCGAATGGGTGCGATGGAACATGAACCGCCTGAATCCGGACGGCTACCGCCAGGCGGTGGCGATGCTGTGCGGCGACGACATCGGCGCCTACCTGGCGCGCCGGCATGACGACGTACCGGTCGAGATCGGCTGTGGCACTCGGGACGTCGTGACGCCACCGATCGGCGCCGAAGCGCTGGCGCAGCGGTTCGGCCTGCCGTTCACGCCGATCCCCGATGCCGGCCATGCCTGCTACATCGAGCAGGCGGCCACCGTCGCGCGGTGGATTCGCGCGGCGTTGGACCAACGTTCCGCCAGCTAGACAGTGTCGTTCCCGCGGACGCGGGGACGACAACATCACCTGTTTCCTGTCCGACACGCGGTTCCCGGGTAAACCCCAGTCCAATCCCGCAACGCCGAGGTCTATAGTTCAGTCGTGTTCAATACATGGATCGCTGTTCCATATATAAAACATACAGCGAGACACCGGCCGATCGGAAAAAGGAGCAAGCGCAATGGAAATCCTCGACTACAACCCGCAGCTCGCGCCCTGGGACAAGCCCGCGCCGAACAACGTGGCGGGCAAGGGCTATATCGAGCGGCCGGGCAAGGTGCCCAACATCGTCTGGCAGACGCGCTCGGCACTGCCGACCGCTTACGAGAACGCGCTCGGCGATGCGCTCGAGTCCGCCTTCGAAGCAGGCGCGACGACGCCCGAAGACGTGGTGCGCGCCTTCAACCGCGCCGGCTTCCTGACCGCCGATGGCCAGCCCTGGACCGAGGCGCGCTTCCTGGCCGAGATGCAGCGTCTGGGCGCCTGACCCAGACGACCCCCGACGACACCCAGCGGTCCCGCAAGAGAGAACAACGATGGAATCGAACAAGCAAGCCCGCATCGAAGAACGGCTGAACACCGGCCTGCGCAACTACTGGTACCCGGTGGCCGCGTCGTGGTCGGTGACCCATGCACCGATCGGCATCACCCGGCTGAGCCAGAACATCGTGCTGTGGCGCGACGGCGCCGGCCAGGTCCATGCGCTGGAGGACCGCTGCCCGCACCGCGGCGCACGCCTGTCGATGGGCTGGAACCTGGGCGACCGCGTCGCCTGCTGGTACCACGGCGTCGAGGTCGGCGGCGACGGACAGGTCAAGAGCGTGCCGGCGGTCGAGAGTTGCCCGCTCGAAGGCAAGACCTGCGTGCGCAGCTATCCGGTCCAGGAGAAGGCCGGCGCGATCTTCCTGTGGTTCGGCGAGCGCGCGCCGCTCGACGGTGCCGACAGCACCGATGCGCTGCGCTTGCCCGAAGAGCTGGAGAACCCGGAGCACAGCCACTTCCTGTGCGTCGCGCACTGGGACTGCAACTACCGCTACGCGATCGACAACGTCATGGACCCGATGCACGGCGCCTACCTGCATGCGGTCTCGCATTCGATGGCCAGCGGCGAGAAGCAGGCGGTGATGGCCGTGCGCGAGACCGAGCACGGCCTGATGTTCGAGAAGACCGGCCAGCGCGGCGTCAATTTCGACTGGGTCGAGTTCGGCGAGACGGGCACGATGTGGCTGCGCCTGGCGATCCCGTATCGCCCGAAGGTCGGCCCCGGCGGTCCGTTCGGCATCGTCGGTGTGGCGACGCCGGTCGACGAGGAACACTGCATGGTGTTCTTCTGGCGCACCCGCCATGTCCAGGGCTGGGAGCGCGATGTCTGGCGCTTCCTCTACCGCAACCGGCTGGAGAAGCTGCACTGGGACGTGCTGGAGCAGGACCGCGTGGTGCTCGAATCGATGGCGCCCAACGCCCGCGAGCACGAAATGCTCTACCAGCACGATGTCGGCATCACGCGCGTGCGCCGTCTGCTGCGCCGCCGCGCCGAGCAGGAACTCGCCGATGCGCCGATCGCGATGCTGCAGCCGGCGGCCTCGGGAGTCGCCAGCCATGCCTGAGTTCCAGCATCCCGGCGACACGTCGTCGATGCTCGCCGGCCGCAAGGTGCTCGTTACCGGCGCCGCCCGCGGCCTGGGCCTGGCCTTTGCCACCGCGATCGCCGAGGCCGGCGCCTCGGTGGCGATGGCCGACATCCTGGCCGATCGCCTGCATCAGGAAGCGGAAGCGCTGGCCTCGCGCGGCCTGCGCGCGGTGGCGCTGCCGCTCGATCTGTCCGATCCCACCTCGGTGCAGGCCTGCGCCGCCGAGGCGGTGCGCAAGCTGGGCGGCCTCGACGGGCTGGTGAACAACGCCGCGGTGACCGACTCCGGCGGGCGCGACGCCAGCGCGATCGATATCGACACCTGGGACCGCGTGATGAACGTGAACGTGCGCGGCACCTGGCTGATGACCACGGCCTGCCTGCCCGCGCTGCGCGACAGCGGCCGCGGCGCCATCGTCAACCTGGCCTCCGACACGCCGCTGTGGGGCGCGCCGAACCTGCTGGCTTATGTGGCCAGCAAGAGCGCCATCATCGGCATGACCCGTTCGCTGGCACGCGAACTGGGCCCGGACAACATCACGGTCAATGCCGTGGCGCCGGGCCTGACGCTGGTCGAGGCCACCGAGTACGTCCCGCAGAAACGGCACGAGCTCTATCGCGAGCAGCGTGCGATCTCGCGCGAGCAACTGCCCGCCGATGTCTGCGGCGCCGTGCTGTTCGCGCTGTCCGATCTTTCCCGCTTCGTGACCGGCCAGACCCTGGCGGTGAACGGCGGTTTTGTCATGCACTGACGTCATTGACGTCACTGAAGACCCTGAAGACCTGAAGACACCGAAGACCGAAGGAAATCCAAATGAGCGATCTCTCCGAACAACAAGACCTCAAGCGCAGCTGGGACCGTCCCGAGGGCGCCTCGTTCGAGCAGTGGATGGAGGGCCGGGTCGCGCGCTTTGCGACGCGCCGCTACGACTGGAACGCGCTGAAGTTCCAGGCCGACTACGACCCGAAGTACCGCCGCGCGCAGATGCGCTATCTCGGCACCGGCGGCACCGGGGTGGCAGCGGACAGCAACACCGTGCCGTCGGAGCACTTCACCTTCTCGACGATGATCATTCCGGCCGGCCATGAAGGCCCGTCGCACCTGCACACCGATGTCGAGGAGGTGTTCTTCATCCTGCGCGGCAAGATCAAGCTGGTGCTGGAGAAGGACGGCGAGCGCTACGAGACCATCCTGACCGATCGCGACCTGGTGTCGGTGCCGCCGGGCGTCTATCGCGAGGAAATCAATATCGGCGAGGAAGACGCGCTGATGTGCGTGATGCTCGGTGCGAAGAAGCCGATCACGCCGACCTATCCGCCCGAACACCCGCTGTCGAAGATCAAGCGCTGACAGCAGCGGCCACCCGCCCCGACCCCGGATTCCCATGACCGACCCTCTGCCGCCGGACACCGTCCAGGACAAGTACATCGTGCCCGGCCTCGAACGCGGCCTGCGGCTGCTCGGCGAATTCAGCCGCGCGGAACGCACGCTGAGCGCGGCCGAACTGGCGCGCCGCCTGCAGGCGCCGCGTTCGACCGTGTTCCGCCTGCTCGCCACGCTGGAGATGCTGGGCTTTGTCGAACGCAGCGACAACGGCCGCGAATACCGGCTTGGCATGGCCGTGCTGCGGCTGGGCTTCGAATACCTGGCGTCGCTGGAGCTGACCGAGCTCGGTGCGCCGCTGCTCGACCGGCTGCGCGACGAGACCGGCTATCCATGCAACCTGGTCGTGCGCGACGGCCGTTCGATCGTCTACGTCGCCAAGTCGGTGGCGCCGCGGCCGTTCGCCAGCAGCGTCAACGTCGGCACGCGGCTGCCCGCGCATGCAACGGTGCTGGGCCGCGTGCTGCTCGAGGACCTGACGCTGGCCGAGCTGCGCGAGCTCTATCCCGAGCCGCGACTGGAAGCCTTCTCCGAGGGCACGCCGCGCACGGTCGACGCGCTGTTCGAGATGGTGCAGACCGACCGCGAGCGCGGCTACGTGCTGCAGGAGGGCTTCTACGAGGCCAGCATCTCGACGATCGCCGCGCCGGTGCGCGACCGCAGCGCGCGCGTGGTGGCCGCGATGGGCGTGACGATCCCGGCCTCGCATATCGATCCCGGGGAACTGGGCGGCATGGTCGAGAAAGTCAGGAACACCGCGGGCGAACTGTCGCGCCTGCTCGACTACCGGCCGACGCTCGGCCGCAAGGTGGTCAACCTGTGAACGGAGCAAAGCAAGATGTCCATGATTGAACTCGGCGGCAAGGTTGCCGTCGTGACCGGCGGCTCCTCCGGCATCGGCCTGGCCACGGTCGAGCTGCTGCTGGAGGCCGGCGCCGCGGTGGCGCTGTGCGGCCGCGACGCCGACCGGCTGGCCACC
>NZ_AMPR02000134.1:0-7997 GCF_000307735.3 Cupriavidus sp. HPC(L)
GCCAACCTCGCCGCCGTTCGGCTGCGAGGGGGCGAATATTAAGGGAGCGTGACAGCCAATGCAAGCGCTTTTTTGCGGTCCCAGCGAACGGCGTCATGGCGGCCCATCGATCACTTACTTACGTCTATCAGGCTGCGCCGACTCCGCGGCGCTTAGAATCGCTGGATGCCCGACCTGCCCCACCATCACGACCAGCCTACTTATCTAGCGGAGCGCCTGCCGCCAGAAGCGCCGCGCCGGCTCGACGCCGCCACCCTGGCGACCGCACTGGCCCGGCCTATCGTCTTCGTCGATCTGGAGACCACCGGCACCGACGCGCAGCGCGACCGCATTACCGAAATCGGCGTGGTCGAAGTCGGTCCGGACGGCGTGACGGAGTGGGACACGCTGCTGGACCCCGGTTGCGCGATCCCGCCGTTCATCCAGCGCATGACCGGCATCACCGAGGAGATGGTGCGGGGGCAGCCGACCTTCGAGGCATTGGCCGAAGCCCTGGCCGAGCGGCTGCAGGGCAAGCTGTTCGTCGCCCACAACGCCCGCTTCGACTACGGCTTCCTGAAGCAATCGTTCACCCGTGCCGGTATTACGTTCCGCGCCGACGTGCTCTGTACCGTCCGGCTGTCGCGCGCGCTGTTTCCCTCGGTGGAGCGCCACGGCCTGGACGCGCTGATCGCGCGCTTCGGCCTGCAGCCGAAGGGCCGGCACCGCGCACTCGCCGACGCCGAACTGCTGTGGCAGTTCTGGCAGCAGGTGCACGGGCTCTATTCGGTCGAGCTGGTCGAGTCGGCGATCGCCTCGCTGGTCAAGCGCGCCAGCCTGCCGGCCGGTCTGGAAGAGACCGCGCTCGACGACGTCCCGCAGACGCCCGGCGTCTATCTGTTTCACGGCGACAACGACACCCCGCTGTACGTCGGCAAGAGCGTCAACCTGCGTCAACGGATCGGCGCGCATTTCTCCGGCGACTATCGCTACGGCAAGGACCTGCGGCTGTCGCGCGCCGTGCGGCGGGTCGAGTGGCGCGAGACCGGCGGGGAGATCGGCGCGCTGCTGCAGGAGGCACTGCTGGTCAAGCAACTGGAGCCGGTGCACAACAGGCTGTTGCGGCGCAAGGGGCCGCTGTTCGCGTGGGAACTGCCGGACGGACTGATGGCGCCGCGCCTGCGTTCGGACCGCGATACCGATTTCAGCCGCCATCGCGGCCTGTTCGCCGTCAGCGCGAGCCGCGCAGGCGCGCATGCCCGCCTGCGCGAGCTCGCCGAGCAGCATGGGCTTTGCCTGGCCACGCTGACGCTGGAGCCGCGGAGTCGAATGGGGACGCCGTGTTTCGCGCGCCAGCTCCATCGATGCGCCGGCGCCTGCGTCGGCGCGGAGCCGCTGCGCGGCCATCGGGAGCGGCTGGCCGAGGCGCTGCGCCCGCTGGCGATCTCGCCGTGGCCATTCGCCGGCCCGATCGCCTGGCGCGAGCAGGACCACGCCCGCGCCCAATGGCACGTGATCGACAACTGGTGCTATCTGGGCTCCGTGGCCTCGCCGCAGGACGCCGGGACGCTGCTGGGCGAGCCGGCCCGCTTCGATCTGGACAGCTATCAGATCCTGGCGCCGCATCGGGAACGGCTGCTTGTCGAGGCCATCGTGTTGCCTCGCCCTTCCAGCTTCGAGCTGCGTCCGTGCGAGCCGCTCATCATCGCGCGGCGAGAGAGCGCCATCGGCCAGGCACGGCCCAGGCGCGTGCCCGCCGCGCAGACGCCGCTGCCGCTGTTCGAGTTCTAAACGGCTGGCCGCTGCCACGCACCGGCAGCGAGAGTCTGTACGCCAGCACACACGCCCGCCTTGGCAATGCGCGCCCGCTCGCATAGCCTGCCTCGTAACGGAACCTCCGCAGCGGGAGCCGCCATGCCTTCGATTCGCACATCGTCCCCAGCCCGCACAGCGGCCTCGCCCTGGCGGTGGCACCTCGCCAAGGGCGCCGCCATCGCCATTGGCGCCGCGTCGCTGTTCGGCTGCGCCAGTCCGCGGACCGACGCGATGCAAGCAATTACCGACTCGTGGCGCGGGGCGCCAATCGATCGGGCCAGGACGCAATGGGGCCCGCCGGCTTCCGCGCAGAACCTCGCCGATGGCACCGCCTATGTCTGGATCGATGAATTCCCGCGCGCGCACGCTCCCGGCAGCGGACCGCGCGAGGCGCGCGCACCGACCGATCCCGTGCCCGCCACCGTGGGCCGCTGCCAGCGCCGGCTGATTGCGGGCGCCGACGGCATCGTCCGCGGCGGCGACTGGAGCGGCGACAGCTGCTGCCTGACCACCGCCTTCGGCCGCTGCGCCGCGCTGCTGAACCGCAAACCCGGAGCTTGAGCCGCACCGGATCGCATCACGCTGCACCAAAGCCGCGATCCGATTCCACGCCAGCGCCCATCGCTGGCGCATCGGGACCGATCTATGCCACCTCGCCGCCCAATGCCGCGTGGCATGCCTCTTGCGATATTGCCGATCGAGTAGAAGCGGTTAGCGCCAACGCATCCCCAACGCATCGCCATCGCAGGCCGATGCCCCGGCGCGGGACATTGCTCTCACGACCTACCGGTCGTCACCGGCGGCGCCATGCGCGCGCCGCGTGTTGAACCCGGCCGCCACGGCCGCGAACGAGAGAGAGCGCACACGATGTCCCGTCCCTGCCATGCCTTCCCGTCCCATCGTCTCGTTGTGCCGCGCCCGCCGTAGACGCCGGCACTCGCCCCGCTGTCTCCCTCCCCCTCGACGACACCACAGACCCCATGAATACGTCGCACCTCGCCCCCTCGCCTGCGGCCGGAACCGCATCGGCCATCGTCGCGCGTCGCCCGCGCGGCAGCTTTCTGACCCGGACCGTGGCCGCCGCCGTCCTGGCCATCGCACCGCTTGCCACCTTCGCCGCCGACAAGGTGACCTTCCTGACCTCCTGGTACGCGCAGGCCGAGCACGGCGGCTTCTACCAGGCCGTGGCCGAGGGCATCTACAAGAAACACGGCCTCGACGTGACCATCCGCATGGGCGGGCCGCAGGTCAACGGCATGCAGATCCTGAGCAGCGGCCAGGCGGACTTCCTGATGGGCTACGACCTGCAGGTGCTCAAGAGCATCGAGCAGGGCGTGCCGGTGACGACGGTCGGCACCTCGTTCCAGAGCGATCTGCAAGGGATGATGACGCACGACGACGTCAATGGGCTGGCCGATCTGAAGACCCGGACCGTGCTGGTCTCCACCTCCGGGCGCACCACGTGGTGGCCGTGGCTGAAGGCGAAGTACCAGCTCGACGAGGCGCAATCGCGCGTCTACACCTTCAACCTGCAGCCCTTCTTCGCCGACCGCAATACCGCGCAGCAGGCCTACGCGTCGTCGGAGGTGTTCGCCGCGGAGAAGGCCGGCGTCAAGACCCGCTTCTTCCTGTTCGCCAACGATGGCTACCCGCCCTATGGCACCACCATCGTCACCATGCAGAAAACCGTCAAGGAAAAGCCCGATCTCGTCGCGCGCTTCGTCCGGGCATCAATGGAAGGCTGGAAAAGCTATCTGGCCAATCCGGCCGCGGCCAATGCGCTGATCAAGCGGGACAACCCGAACATGAAGGACGACCAGCTAGCCTGGGCCCTGGCCAGGCTCAAGGAGTTCCGGCTCGTCGACGGTGGCGACGCGGCGCGCCAGGGCATCGGCGTGATGACGGATGCGCGCTGGCAGAAGACGCGCGACTTCATGGTCGGCGCGGGACTGCTGAAGGCCGACACCGACTGGAAGCGCGCCTACACCACGCAGTTCGTCAAGGACCTGAGGATCATGCCCTGAGGGGCAAGCGCCCGCCATTCGCAGCCCTCATTCAAACCCGACGCCATCGCGCGTCTCCCCTTCGCATTTCGAGGATTCATCATGCTGGTTACCCGACAACCCGTGCTGCGCCGCTTCTGGTACGCGCTGATGCCGGTCTCGATGCTCGACGATGGTCCCAAGCCCTTCACGCTGCTCGGCGAAGACCTGGTGCTGTGGAAACGCTCCGACGGCTCGCTGGCCGCGCTGCGCGACCGCTGCTGCCACCGCACCGCCAGGCTGTCCAAGGGCTGGGTCAACGAACGCGGCGACATCGTCTGCGGCTACCACGGCTGGGAGTACGACTGCTCCGGCGCCTGCGTGCGAATTCCGCAGGCGCCCGACAACCGGGTCCCCGCCGGTGCCCGCGTGCCGGCCTATCGGGCCGAAGAGAAATATGGCTATGTCTGGGTCGCGCTGGACGATCCGCTGCAGCCGATTCCCGATTTCCCCGAGGAAGGCGACCCCGCCTATCGCCGCATCCTGCAGTACTACGAGCGCTGGAACACCAGTCCGCTGCGCGTGATGGAGAACGCCTTCGACAACTCGCACTTCAGCTTCGTCCACCGCGCCAACTTCGGCATCGCCGACCAGCCCAAACCCGAGAAATACGAGCTGACGCAGCGCGAGTGGGGCTTCGAGGCCGAGACGCTGGTGCCGATCCGCAATATCGAGGCGGGCCATCGCGTGACGGGCACCACCGAGCCGATTACCCACCGGCATATGTTCAACCGCTGGGACATGCCCTTCACGCGCCGCTTCGGCTGCATCTATCCGGCCAGCGGGCGCCATCACATCATCTACAACTGCGCCACGCCGATCGACGACGGCACGGTGATGCTGTCGCAATGGCTGTATCGCAACGACCGCGAGGAAGACTGCTCGACCGAGGAGCTGATCGCCTGGGACGCGCCGATCGTGGCCGAGGATCGCGAGATTCTGGAGGCGACCGACTACGACGCCTGCATCGATACGCGCCGCCGCGTCGAGTTCCATATGGAATCGGACAAGCCGGGCCTGCTGATGCGCCGGATGCTGCTGGAGTTGCTGGAGCGGCACGGCGAGAAGGAAGTGTTCCGCGTCCCCGTCGTCGGTGCCTGAGCCATGTCCGCCGTCCCCCGCGATACCGGTGCCCTGGACGCGCCGATCCTGTTCGCCAACCAGGTCGAGAAGACCTATCCCAACGGCACCGTGGCGCTCGAACGGGTCAAGCTATCGATCCGGCCGGGCGAGTTCGTGTCGCTGCTCGGTCCATCCGGCTGCGGCAAGAGCACGCTGCTGAAGCTGTTCGCCGGGCTCGAGGCGCCGTCGGCCGGCCATCTGCGCTGGTGGGGCGAAGGCACGCTGCCGGGCGCGAGGCCCGTCGGCGGCAACGGCGCGCGCCGCGCGCTGGCGATGGTGTTCCAGGAGGCGACGCTGATGCCGTGGGCCAAGGTCGCCGACAACGTCCGGCTGCCGCTCGATCTGGCGCGCATGCCGCGGGAGCAGGCCGACGAACGCGCACGGCGCGCGCTGGCGCTGGTCGGACTCGCGCAATTCGGCCAGGTGTACCCGCGCGAGTTGTCGGGCGGCATGCAGATGCGCGTGTCGATCGCGCGGGCGCTGGCGACCGAGCCCGATCTGCTGCTGATGGACGAGCCGTTCGGCGCGCTCGACGAATTCACCCGCAACCGGCTCGATGCCGATCTGCGCGCGCTGTGGGCCGAGCGCGGGCTGACCGTGGTGTTCGTCACGCACAGCATCTACGAGGCGGTCTATCTGTCGAGCCGCGTCGTCGTGATGGCGGCGCGGCCGGGCCGCGTGATCGCCGACGTGGCGATCGACGGTCCCGCGCAACGCGACGAGGCCTACCGCGTCAGCCCTGGATTCATGCAGCACTGCGCGCGGCTGTCGGCGCTGCTGGCGCAGGCCAATACCGGCGTCGCCCCGGCCGATTCCGCCTAGCCACCGCGACGCGCCACCAAGGAGTCCAATCATGGCATCGCCCCTGCTGTCCCGTCCCGCCGTGCAACGCATCGCCGCGCCGCTCGCCGTCGGCGCACTGACGCTGCTGGCCTGGCAGGCCGTCTGCATCTGGCTCGACGTGCCGCCCTATCTGGTGCCCGCGCCATCGGCGATCGCGCGCACGCTGGTCGACGACTGGACCCTGCTGTCCGGCTCGCTATGGGTGACGCTGCGCATCACGATGCTGGCGTTCGCGCTGGCCGTCATCCTCGGCACCGCGGCCGCCTTCGTGTTCGTGCAGAGCCGGCTGATCGAGGCGAGCCTGTTTCCCTATGCGATCCTGCTGCAGGTGACCCCCGTCGTCGCGATCGCGCCGCTGATCATCATCTGGGTCAATGAGCCGACGCTGGCGCTGGTGATCTGCGCCACCATGGTCGCGATCTTCCCGATCATCTCGAACACCGTGCTGGGCCTGCGCAGCGTCAATCCCGGCCTGCTGAACCTGTTCCGCATCAACCGGGCCACGCGCTGGGATACCTTGCGGCGGCTGCGGATACCCAGCGCGCTGCCGTATTTCTTCGGCGGCCTGCGGATTTCCTGCGGCCTGGCGTTGATCGGCGCGGTGGTGGCCGAGTTCGTCGCCGGCACCGGCGGCACGGGCGCGGGGCTCGCCTATCAGATCCTGCAGGCCGGCTTCGCGCTCAATATCCCGCGGCTGTTCGCCGCGCTGGTGCTGATCACGGTCACCGGCGTGCTGCTGTTCGGCGCGATGGCAATGCTGTCGCGGCTGGCACTGTCGCATTGGCATGAAAGCGAGCTGGCGTGATGCCGGACCTGCCGGTTGCCAAACCCCACCCACGCCCATAAAATGCGAATCGTTCTCATTTCCTAGCCCTCCCCGGACCTGGCCCACGCCATGGCCGGAGCTCCCATGTCCGCCGCCGAGTCCCTGCCGTCGCCGCCGATCGATGTCCTGTACAGCGACCATCATTCGTGGCTGTTCGGCTGGTTGCGCAAGAAGCTGTCCTGTCCGCACGACGCGGCCGACGTGGCGCACGACACCTTCGTGCGGATCCTGGCCTCGCGCGATGCGCTGGCCGGCGTGCGCGAGCCGCGCGCGTACCTGACCACCACGGCGAAGCGCCTGATCATCGATCGCGCGCGGCGGAACAAGCTCGAGCAGGCCTATCTGGCCGAGCTGGAGCAGGCGGCGGCCTCGCTGGACGGTTTTCCGTCGCCGGAGCAGACCGTCGCCGCGCTGCAGGCGCTGGCGCAGATCAGCGCGGCGCTCCACGGCCTCCCGCGCAAGCCGCGCGAGGCCTTCCTGATGCACTACCTGGAGGGGCAGACGCACGCCAGCATCGCCGCGCATCTGGGCGTGTCGACGCGGATGATTCACAAGTATCTGGTGCAGGCGCTGGCGCATTGCGCCCTGTCGGATGACGGCGACGAGGACGCACGCAACACCAGTGCCGCCGCGGCATCGCACGCCGGATGAGCGCGCGCCTCGACGGCGGCGATCCGGTCGCGCAGGCAGCGGACTGGATTGCCAGGCTGACCGCCGACGATCCCGACGAGCGCGCCACCGCGCAGATCGAATTCGCGCGCTGGAAAGCCGCCGATCCTCGGCACGCTCGCGCGGCCGCCCGCGTCGAATCGCTGCTTCATCGGCTCGAAGGCCTGCGTCAACACGCCGGCGGCGATGCCCGGCCGGCGCGAGCGGCATTGCGCGCCGCCTTCGAGAATGAACGACATGGCGAACGACATGACGGCCCGCATGAGGGCGTACGCCATGGCAAGCCCTCGCGCCGACGCCGCACCGCACGCCATCTCGGCACGCTGGCCGCCGCGCTGGTGACGACCGCCGTCATCGCACTGTCGCTGCACGCCTGGCCGCCGGCCTACCTGCTGGCCGATCTGCGTACCGGCACCGGCCAATGGCAGACCCACACGCTGCCCGACGGCAGCCGCCTGACGCTGAACAGCGGCAGCGCGGTGGACCTGCGCTATGACCAGGGACGCCGCCTGATCGAGCTGATCCGCGGCGAAGTGCTGATCGATGTCGCGCGCGATCCGGCGCGGCCTTTCGTGGTCCGCACCGCGCAGGCCGACATCGAGGCGCTCGGTACGCGCTTCAGCGTCGACCGCGACGATCAGCGGACCGTGCTGACGATGCTGGAATCCAGGGTGCGCGCCCGCGCCACCGGCGCGCGCAGC
>NZ_AMPR02000133.1:0-8051 GCF_000307735.3 Cupriavidus sp. HPC(L)
CCAGTCGTCAAGGAAGTCGTCGGGCAGGTGCGACACGTCGATCTCGTCCTCTCCCTCCGCCATCAAGCGCGCCGTGTTCAGCAGGTTGGCCAGCTGGCGGATATTGCCCGGCCAGTGGTAGGACGCGAACATCCGCATGACCGGCTCCGCGATGCGCAGCGGCGGCGACGCCCCGCCATGCCGCGCCAGCACCTTGGCCGCGACCACGTCGAGGTCGCTGCGGTCGCGCAGCGCGGGCAGCCGCACCACCAGGCCATTGAGCCGGTAGTACAGGTCCTCGCGGAAGCGCCCGGCCGCGACTTCCTCGCGCAGATTGCGGTTCGTCGCGCAGATCAGCACGAAGTCCACCTCGATGACCTTGTTGCTGCCCAGCGGCGTCACCGAGCGTTCCTGCAGCGCCCGCAGCAGCCGCACCTGCAGATGCAGCGGCATGTCGCCGATCTCGTCGAGGAACAGCGTGCCGCCGTTGGCCAGCAGCATCTTGCCGATGCCGCCCTTCTTGCGCGCCCCGGTGAACGCGCCTTCCTCGTAGCCGAACAGCTCGGACTCGAACAGCGTCTCGGGAATCGAGGCGCAGTTGACCGCGACGAACGGGCCCTGCTGGCGCTGACTCTCGGCGTGGATCGCACGCGCCAGCAGTTCCTTGCCGGTACCGGTCTCGCCGCAGATCATCACCGGGATATCGCGGCCGACGACCTTGCGCAGCTTGCCGATCACCGCGGCCATCTGCGGATCGCCGGTATCGAGCTCGTCCAGACCGCCGGGCTGGGCGGCGTTCGGCAGCCGGCTGCGGCGCGGCACGGCCGTCTCGCGGGCCTCGGGCATCAGTCCGCCGGACGGGACCACCGTCGAGCGCGTGATCTCGACGCGGGCCCAGACCTTGACCCCGCTCGACAGCTGCAGCGGCATCACGCCACCGGGGGCGCTGCGCAGCGCGTCGAACAGCTGCCCCATCGACAGCCCGAACAGCGACGAAAACGTATGCGCGCGCAAGGCGCCGACCGACAGGCCGAGCTGGAACTGCCCGCTGCGATTGGCCGACAGGAAGCGGCCGCCGGGCGTGAACGAAGCCAGCCCTTCCGCAATGGTGCCGATGAACTCCTGGCGCGCGTGGAAATGGACGCGCACCATGTCCTGGAACGCGTTTTCGAACAGATGGTTCTCGATCATCTGCGCGGACATGCGCACCAGCGCCATCGTGTGCTTGTGGAAGCCGCGATGGTCCCCCGTGACATCGAGCGCGCCGACCGTCTTGCCGTAGGGATCGAGGATCGGCGAGCACGAGCAGGTCAGGAAGTGATTGGCACGCAGGAAGTGTTCGTCGCCATGGACCAGCGTCGGCAGCCCCTCCGTCAGCGCGGTGCCGATCGCGTTCGTGCCCTTGCTCTCCTCGGACCACACCGCGCCGGGACGCAGCGCGACCTTGTCGGCCTTCTCCAGGAAGTCGTCGTCGCCCAGCGAATGCAGGATCAGTCCGGCCGTATCGGTCAGGATCACCATGCTGTGCGTGTTGACGATCTGGTCGTACAGCATCTCCATCACCGGCAGCGCGTGCGTGAACAGCGACTGGCTCTTCTCGATCTGGCTGCGCAGGTCGACCGGGGCGACGGGGCCGAAGTCCGGTGTCTCGTAGGGGCGCAAGCCGTAGGACTGCGATCGCTGGTGGGCCTGGGCGATGGTGTCGGCGTGCGTGCCGCCGTGCGGCTCCGGCTCGTGCGGGGTCATGGGATGTCTCCTGTTCGGCTGCCCGGCATCTTGGTGCCGGATCTTCGGCGATCGGGGCGCCCGCGCGAAGCGTTTCGCCCGGGCACTGTTGCATTGTGGAGCAAAATGCTTGCCAGGGTGTTGAATTCGAGGGCGCCCCCGCGGCCATGCTGCAACGCGGAGGACGCCGCCGCATGGCAATTCCCGCGGTTTCCGGGCCTGGTGCGAGTGGCACAGCTCTTGCGGACGATTGGGCAAACGATCCCGACAACACCAGGAGACCACGATGGCGACATTCCGCCCGACTTTCCGCCCGCTTTTCCGCCCCCTCCTCTGCGCCCTTGTCCTCGGCGCTGGCCTGACCGCCGCCGCGATCCCGGGTGCCGCGCACGCCCACGGCGACGTCACGCCCCAGGCGGTCGACACCAGCACGTTGCCGCAGCTTGGCAAGGAGTGGAAGCAGGAAAACCCTTACCGCACAGGCCCGGCTCACGACGAGGCGCTACGCATCGGCAGCTCCGCCTATAACCAGAACTGCGCGCGCTGCCACGGGCTCGACGCGATCTCCGGAGGCATTGCGCCGGACCTGCGCAGTCTCGATTCGGACTGTTCGGCGCTGGCCGACCCGAAGAAGAAGCAAGGCTGCTACAGCGAGATCGACCAGTACTTCGCCACCACCGTGCGCCGCGGCCGCACGCGCGACGGCCGCGTCTATATGCCCCCGTTCGACGAAACGCTGACGCAGGAAGCCGTGTGGGCGCTGAAGACCTATCTGGAGTCGCGCCGGCCGCAGTGAGAGCGGGCGGCGATGCCTGTCGCGCTTCGGCGCGGCTCGGTGCGCCGCGATCGCTCCCCTTCTTTTCCGTTCGCCCCTTCAGGAGACAACGATGCCCCCGATGTCCCACGCGCCTTCGATGCGGGCAGCGCTCGCACCGAAGGCAGCCCCGCGCCGCCGTCGCGCCATCGCGTTGCTGTTGCTGTCGGCCGGACTCGCCTGGTCGGCCGGCGCCTGGGCCGATCTGGCCCGAATCCGCGAGAGTGGCCGGCTGAAGGTCGCCGTCTACAAGGCCTTTGCCCCCTTCTCCGATGTCGTCGATGGCAAGCCGACCGGCGTCGATGTCGCGATCGCGGAAGCGCTGAGCCGCCAGCTGAATCTGTCGCTGACGCTGCTGCCCTTCGACGCGGACGAGACCATGGTGGACGACCTGCGCAACATGGTCTGGCGCGGCCACTATCTCGGCTATGGGCCGGCGGACGTGATGCTGCACGTGCCGGTCGATCGCGCCTTCATGCGGGAGAACGACAAGGCGACGATCTTCGCGCCGTACTATCGCGAGCAGTTCGTGCTGGTGCACGACACCGCGCGGCTGCCGCAGATCCGCGACCTCGGCGATCTGGCGGGCCTGCCGCTCGGCGCCGAAGCCGGATCGGCCGGTGCCAATGCCCTGCTGGCCGGTGCCGGCGGCGCGCTGCGAGACAAGGTCCGCATCTATCCGTCGCCGCGCGACAGCTTGCGGGCGCTGTTCGCCGGCGAGATCGCGGCGGCGATGGTCACGCGTTCGCAGTACGAGAGCGCGCTGAAGGACGAGGGTCGCGCCGCTTCGCAGTACGCGGCCGCGGAAGTCTCGTCGCCGCTGCTGCCGCCGCGCGGCTGGGCGGTCGGCATGGCGGTCAAGGCCGATAACAAGGAACTGGCCGACGCGGTACAGCGCGCGCTCGATGCGCTGCGCGGCAGCGGCGAACTGCAGCAGATCTTTACCGCGGCCGGACTGACGCCGGTGGTGCCGTGAGGTCGTGATGTCGTGATCCCGATGCGGTGATCCGGTGATGCGGTGATGCGGTGATGCGGTGATGCGGTGATGCGGTGATGCGGTGATGCGGTGATGCAGTGATGCGGTGATGCCGCCGGGTCTCAGGCTTTCGAGGACCCCGCGGGCCGGGCGCGCGACTGGCGCGATTTGCCGCGCGCGGACTTGGCCGGATTGGCGGCGGGCGGCGTGCTCTTGCTGTCGGCGGCGCGGTCGGCGGCGCTGTCGGCGTTCATCCGCTCGAGCCGCGACAGCGTATCGACATACGACAGCAACTGCTGCAGATAGCCCGGCGACAGCTCGCGCATCGCCGACAGTGCACGGTGGATCAGATGATTCGAGTTCAGCGGTCCGGCGTTCTCGGGGACGCGTTCCAGCGATTGACGCCAGGCGCGATCGGCGCTCAGACGGGTCCATGTGCGGCGCACATAGTCGACCAGGGCCGGATCCGGTTGCGGCGGATGCCTCGGCGCGATCGGCGCGGCTGCCGGGCCCTCGCCTTGCGCGTCCGTATCGCCTCTGAGCTCGCACGCCAGCGCCGCCAGCGGTCCCGGCGTGCGCGCGCCTCGCTGTGGATTGTGCTCGGGCTCGCCGGACTCGCCGGCTGCTTGCTGAAGCGCGTCGTCATAGGCCTGAACGAGTGCGGCGAGCCTGTCCTGCAGGCGCCGCCGCGCCTCGCCGCCTTGGGCTTCCATCCGGCGTGCCAGTCCCTCCAGCAGGCGGAAGCGGACCGGATCGACGCGATCCGCCCCGCTGTCGCGCCATGCGTCGATGCGCGCGCGCATGTCGTCCGCATCCAGGCTAGCCACCGGACTTCCCTGTTCCCATCGACACGCGCGGAATCGGCGCGATCTCGACGCGGCGGTTGCGAGCGCGGCCCTGCGCGTCCTTGTTCGACGCGACCGGCTGCTGCGAGCCGAACGCGGCCGAGAACACCGACGCCGCCGGCACGCCCGCATCGATCAGCGCGCGGGTCACCGTCAGCGCGCGCTGGGCCGACAGCTCCCAGTTGTCGGCGAACTGGCGGTTGCCGTCGCGCACCTGCCGGTCGTCAGTGAAGCCGCTGACCATCAGGATCTCGTCCCGATTGCGCAGATAGGCCTTCAACGGCGCCGCCAGGCTCTTGAGCACGTCCTGTCCTTCGGGTTGCAGCTCGGCGGAATTCAGCGCGAACAGCACGTTGCCGCTGATGCCGATGCGTCCGTTCACCAGCGTCACGCGCCCTGCCGCCAGCGGCCCGGCCAGCGCCTTTTCCAGGCTCTCACGGCGATGCATTTCCTGCTGGCGCTGCTTGACCTCGTTGTCCAGCCGCGAGGCGAGTTCGAGCTGGATGCCGATCACGCCCAGCAGAATCAGCACGAAGGCGCCGAGCACGACCGACATCAGGTCGCCGAAGACGGCCCAGGTCGGTACGGCCGGCTCGACGCCGGCGTCGATCTCCTCTCTCATGCCGCCTCTGCGTCGGGTGCGCGCCGGCCGGCGACATGCTGCAGGTCCTCCAGGATCTGCTTCTGCGAACGCATGCTGAGATCGACCACCTCGCGCGCCTGCGCCACGTAGTAAGCCAGCTGCTCGTCGCTGCGGGCCATCGACTTGTCGAGCGCGGTCTCGATGCGCTGCAGATGCGCGACCAGCTTGTCGTTCGATTCGCTGAACAGCTGCACCGCCACGCCGAATGCTTCGCCCAGGCTGGCCACCTCGGCCGCGCTGCCGGTGACCTGCGCCGCGACGTCGGTCAGCTTGCCGGTCTCGGCCTCCACCTTGTCGGTGAAGTGCCAGCCGATGCGTTCGAGCAGTTCCGCACTGGTGCTGACCAGCGTGTCGACCGCCTCGCGTTGCGCGGTCGAGGTCCGGCTGACCTGGTCGAGCAGCGTGGACAGGCTCTCCATCAGGCGCGTGCGTTCTTCCAGCATCGCGTTGTCGCGCGCCATTTCATCGGACAGCTTGCGCCGCAGTTCGGCAATGGCGTCGGCCGCCACGCGCGGCGCTTCGCCGGCCACCTGGGCCAGACGGGCGACCTCGGCGATGGTGGCACCGGCCTGCGCCTGCGTCTGCGCGGTGATCTCGTGCGCGGTGCGCTCCAGCGTCTCGCAGATCTGTTGCTGCCGGCTCGCGGTCTGCGCACCGGTCTGTTCCCATTGCTGGCGCAGTGCGGCGGCGATGCCGTCCAGCGTCGCGCTCCAGTTGGCAAGGCGCTGCTCGTCGTGCGCCGCCAGTTGCGCGCGCAGCTCGGCCTGCGCCTGTGCCACCGTGGTCAGCAGCGTGCTCGCATTCTGTTCGAACGCGCCCGTGGCGGCCGCCAGTGCCTGCTGGTTCTCGGTCGCGATCGCGCCGATCGCGCGCTCGTGGCTGGACAGCGTCGCGCTCCAGTTGGCAAGGCGCTGCTCGTCCTGCGCGGCCAGTTGCGCGCGCAGTTCGGTCTGTGCCTGCGCCACCGTGGCCAGCAGCGCGCTGGCGTTCTGTTCGAAGGCGCCCGCGGCGGCCGCCAGCGCCTGCTGGTTCTCCGTCGCGATCGCGCCGATCGCGCGCTCGTGGCTGGACAGCGTCGCGCTCCAATTGGCGAGCCGCTGTTCGTCCTGCGCGGCCAGTTGCGCCCGCAGTTCGGCCTGGGCCTGTGCCACCGTGCCGAGCAGCGCGCTGGCGCTCCGCTCGAACGCGCTCGCGGCGTTGGCGAGCGCCTGCTGGTTCTCGGCCGCAATCGCGCCGATGGTGCGTTCCTGGCCGGACATGGCCTCGTTCCAGCGGGCCGACACGGCCGCTGCCGCGGTGTCCATGCGCTGAGCAACCTGCTCGAGCAGGCCGGCCGAGCGCTGCTCGAAGCTGGCGGCGAAGCCATCGAGCGTGCCGCGCAGACCGTCGGCCAGCGCCGCGCTGGTACGCCGGTGGTCCGCCAGCGCCTCGTTCCACAGGCCGGCCGCCTGGGCCGTGGTGGCATCGAAACGGGATGCGAGGCCTTCCAGTTGCTGCTGCATCGACTGCGTGACGGTATCGCGCAGTCCGGCCGCTTCGCGGGCCAGGCCCGTCATCGTGGCTTCCACCGCCGGCTGGATCGCCGCGCTGGCGGCCCGCGCGCTTTCCGCGACGCCGTCCTTCAGCGACCGCTCGACCGACGTCGCCAGGCGGGTGTAGACCGCTTCAGTCTTCCCGTGGAACGCGTCCTGGCTGGCGGCGAGCCGTTCGGTCAGCGCCTGGCTCTGCTGCTCCATCGCGGCCATCATCGCGTTCAGCCGGTCCACCAGTACCGGCATCGTCTCCGCCTGGCTCTGCATCAGCCGGAACGCCTCCTCGCGCTGATGGGCCCGCGAATGGACGCGCAAGGTCGTCGCGATATGGGCGTCCAGCGCCTGCGCCGCGCCGATACGCTCTCGACGGCACAGCGCCGACAGCAGTCCCAGCATGGCCGAGGTCGCCACGCCGGCCACCGAGGTACCGAAGGCGAAGCCCAGGCCCTTGACCGGCGCGGCCAGCGAGGCGCGGATCGCCTGCAGATCGGTCGCGGTTTCCAGCGCGAGGCCGGTGCCCTTCAGCGTGGCAACCATGCCCAGAAAGGTGCCGAGCATGCCGAGCAGCACCAGCAGCCCGACGAAATACGAGGTCAGCGCGGGACCGGGCAAGGCCACGCGTTCGCCTTCGACCCGCAGCCGAACGGCCTGGCGCAGGCCGGGATCGATGCGGTCGAGCCAGGCACCCAGGCTGGCCGGCGTCTCCGACAGGCCGTTGACCGCCTGCGTCAGGCTCGCCGTCGCGCGGCGATAGCGTTGCAGCTCGAAGGCGCCACCGACATAGAAGCCGCCGATCAGCAGCGTCACGGCGAACGCCAGCGCATTCGAGCCCGCGTAGCCGGCACCGATCCAGCAGACGGCCAGCAGGCCGGCGAGGAACACAACAAGTTGAATAGGGAATCGGGTCATGATGTTCTGATTAGCTGCCGGATCGATTCGCGCCAAGCGCCGCGACCAAGCCCTCCACGGGTTGGAAACGCAGGTCCAGTTCGGCCAGCAGCAGGTCTTCCATGTCTCGGCGGAACACGCGGCGCCACGCGCCCGGCGTGATCGTCACCGCCACGCCAGCGGGCTCGGCCCTTTCGGCGGCATTGGCTGCATTGGCGGCATTGTGGGTATCGGGCGCTTGCGCGGCTTCGGCGGCTTCGGTTGCATCGGCGGCCGCAATCTGGGCCAGCGCGCGCTCCTCGGCCTGCCGCAAGCGCTGATAGTGCGCCTCCAGCACGGCCGGCAGGTTCGCCAGCAAGGCTTGCTCGCGCGCGCCCATCACGCGTTCCATCACCGCATCGAGCATGGCGAGCCTGCCTTGGCCTGACCGACGGGCCAGGGCCGCACGCAGGCGGCCGCGCAGATCGCCGATGGCGGTCTCCATCCGCTGCTGCAGCGTCAGATAGCGTTGACGGTAGATCGCGAAGTCGGCCGACGCATCGAGCGCCTCCGCCGGCAACGGCCGGACCGGACTGCGCCGCCCCCTGGCCGAAGCGCGGTCGTCGCGGATCGCGTCGACCAGCATCGCCCGCACCCGCGCGCAGTCGGC
>NZ_AMPR02000132.1:0-8060 GCF_000307735.3 Cupriavidus sp. HPC(L)
TGACGCGCGGCCATGCGCTGGAAACGCTGGCCGGTGTCACCGATGTCGTGCTGGACAAGACCGGCACGCTGACCGAGGGACGCTTCGCCGTCGCCAACGTGATTGCGCTCGGCGCCTTGGCGCAGTCCGAATGCCTGGCGCTGGCCGGCGCGCTGTGCCGCGGCGGGGAGCATCCGGTGGCGCGGGCGCTGGTCGCCGCGGCTGGGGACCGGACATTCGCACGACGATTGACGCGATTGCGCAACCATCCGGGACAGGGTGTGGAGGCGTTGCTCGACGGCCGCCCGATCCGGATCGGGCGGCGCGATTTCGTTGACGCGCTCGCGATGTGCGGCGACGACGATGATGACTCCGACAACGCCTCCGACAACGCCTCCAGCAACGCGTCCGACAACGCCATCAAAAACAGTACGAACAACGCCGCCGGCGATCAGGCAGCCCTCGACGCGCTGCGCCAACATCTGCACGACGGCGCGTCGCCGGTGTGGTTGGGCGACCGGCACGGCCTGCTTGCCGTCTTCGTGCTGTCGGACACCGAGCGCGGGCAGGCGGCCGAGCTGCTGGCGCGCCTGCACGCGCTGGGCTTGCGCTGTCATCTGATATCGGGCGACAGCCAGGCGACGGTGTGCTGGTGGGCCCGGCATTTCGGCATCCACGCCGCGCACGGGCGCGTCAGTCCCGAGGGCAAGCGCGACTACGTGGCGGCGCTGCAGCGCGACGGCGCCGTGGTGCTCGCGATCGGCGACGGCATCAACGATGGGCCGGTGCTGGCGCAGGCGCAGGTGTCGATCGCGCTGGGCAGCGGCGCGCCGCTCGCGCAGGTCGGTGCCGACGCGGTGCTGACCCACGACGGCATCGCCGACGTCGCCACCGCGCTGGCGATCGCGCGCCGCACGCGGGCGGTGATCCGGCAGAACCTCGGATGGGCCTTCGCGTACAACGTGGTGGCCATTCCGCTGGCCGCGAGCGGCCACGTCACCGCATGGATGGCCGGCGTCGGCATGTCGCTGTCCTCGCTGCTGGTGGTCGCCAATGCCTGGCGCCTGCTGCGCGTGCCGAAGGGGCGCTAGCGATGGACGCGCTGTAATGGATACGCTGTTCCTGCTGGTGCCGATGAGCCTCGCGCTGGTCGTGCTGATCGCGGCCGCGTTGTGGTGGGCGCTGCGCGCCGGCCAATACGACGATCTCGAGCGGCCGGGGCAGGCGATCCTGCTCGACAACGACCGTCCCGATATGCCCCGAAACGCAGGCGGGCGCCGCGGCGCGGCCGCGCCGTAGCGATGGCCGTTGCGTGAATCACTACCGAGGTTCCCCGGGGCGCGGTGCATCTGCACGGCGCTTGATCCGGATCAAGGGCGCGCCGTCCGACCCCCTCTACATTGTCCCCATCGATTTCTAATCCATATCCATCCTTGGGGGTCTGAATGGATGTCACCGCCGCCGGCCTGACCGGCACGGCCACGCCCGCGCGCGCCGCCGACACCTTCAACTATCACGTCGTGAGGCAATTCGCCGTCATGACCGTGGTATGGGGCATCGTCGGCATGGCGGTCGGCGTGCTGCTTGCCGCGCAACTGATCTGGCCTGAACTCAATTTCGATACGCCGTGGCTGTCGTTCGGACGGCTGCGTCCGCTGCATACCAATGCGGTGATCTTCGCCTTCGGCGGCAGCGCGCTGTTCGCGACGTCGTACTACGTGGTGCAGCGGACCTGCCAGGTGCGCCTGTTCGCCGGGCCGCTGGCGGCGTTCACCTTCTGGGGCTGGCAAGCGGTGATCGTCGCCGCGGCGATCACGCTGCCGCTGGGCATCACGACCTCGAAGGAATACGCCGAGCTGGAATGGCCGATCGACCTGCTGATCACGGCGGTATGGGTCGCTTACGCGACCGTGTTCTTCGGCACCATCGCCCGCCGCAAGACCCGCCACATCTACGTGGCCAACTGGTTTTTCGGTGCCTACATCCTGACGATCGCGATCCTGCATGTCGTCAACAACATCGAGCTGCCGGCGTCGCTGTGGAAGTCGTATTCCGCCTATGCCGGCGTGCAGGACGCGATGGTGCAGTGGTGGTACGGCCATAACGCGGTCGGCTTCTTCCTGACCACCAGCTTCCTCGGCATGATGTACTACTTCATTCCGAAGCAGGCCGAGCGCCCGATCTACTCGTACCGGCTGTCGATCGTCCATTTCTGGGCGCTGAACTTCACCTATATGTGGGCCGGTCCCCACCATCTGCAATACACCGCGCTGCCCGACTGGGCGCAATCGCTGGGCATGGTGTTCTCGCTGATCCTGCTGGCGCCGTCGTGGGGCGGCATGATCAACGGGATCATGACGATGTCGGGGGCCTGGCACAAGCTGCGTACCGATCCGATCCTGAAGTTCCTGGTGGTGGCGCTGTCCTTCTACGGCATGGCGACCTTCGAGGGTTCGATGATGTCCATCAAGACGGTCAACGCGCTGTCGCACTACACCGACTGGACCATCGGTCACGTGCATTCGGGCGCGCTGGGCTGGGTCGCGATGATCACGATCGGCTCGCTGTACTACCTGGTGCCGCGGCTGTTCGGCCAGCAGAAGATGTACAGCACGCGCCTGATCGAATGGCACTTCTGGATCGCGACCATCGGCGTGGTGCTCTATATCGCCTCGATGTGGATCGCCGGCGTGATGGAAGGGCTGATGTGGCGTGCCACGCAGCCGGACGGCACGCTGACCTATGCCTTCGTCGAAGCGGTCAAGGCCAAGACGCCGTTCTACCTGATCCGTCTGCTGGGCGGCCTGTGCTTCCTCGCCGGCATGCTGCTGATGGCGTGGAACGTCGCGCGCACCATCGCCGGCCGCCGCGCCTTCGATGCGGTGATTCCGGCGAGTGCCAGTGCCGCGGCCGCCGTGGCCGCGACCGCCCCCGCAGCCTGAACGTCATCCGGATTCCATCATGTCCCAACAACGACGCTTCCTTTCGCACGAGACGCTGGAGAAGAACATCGGCTGGCTGATCGTCTGCACCATCGTGGTGGTCAGCATCGCCGGCTTCGTGCAGATCCTGCCGCTGTTCTTCCAGCATTCGACTACGCAGCCCGATCCGGGCATCGTCCCTTACTCGCCGCTGCGCCTGATGGGGCGCGACATCTATATCCGCGAGGGCTGCGTCGGCTGCCATTCGCAGCAGGTGCGCACGCTGCAGGCCGAGGTCGAGCGCTACGGCCCTTACTCGACCGCCGGCGAGTCGGTCTACGACCATCCGTTCCTGTGGGGCTCCAAGCGGACCGGCCCCGACCTGGCGCGCGTCGGTGGGCGCTACTCGGACGACTGGCAGCGCATCCATCTGCGCAATCCGCGCGACGTCGTGCCCGAGTCGGTGATGCCTTCGTATCCGTGGCTGGCCAGGACGGCGCTGCCGACCGACGACATCCGCCAGCGCATGCGCACGCTGCGCACGCTCGGCGTGCCGTACAGCGAGGCCGACATCGAAACGGCGCCCGACGCGCTGGAGGGAAAGACCGAAGAGGACGCGCTGGTGGCCTATCTGCAGGGCCTCGGCACCAATCGGCGCGCCGTGGGCGCGCCCAGCGCAGGGCAATGACCATGGCGACCTTGACCGCGTTTTCCACGCTGATCTTCCTCGTCGTCTTTATCGGCATCGTCTGCTGGGCGTGGTCCAGCGGCCGGCGCCACGCCAATCGGGAAGCCGCCTGGCTGCCGTTCGCGCTGCCCGACGAGGCCGGCAGCGACAACACCAGCGACAACACCAGCGGCGGCGCCGCGCGTCCGCAGGCGATCGAGCAGGGACATTGATGTCATGAGCGACTTTATTTCGGATTTCTGGGGCTACTACATCGGCGCGATCGCGCTGGGCGGCATCGTCTGGTGCGTCTGGCTGCTGTTTTCGCAGACGCGCGTCGCCAAGGGAGCGGCCGCATCGAACGCCCCCGCGGGCGCCGATCACGGTGCACCGACGCAGGACACCGGCCACGTCTGGGACGGCGATCTGCGCGAGCTGAACAACCCGCTGCCCCGCTGGTGGATGTGGATGTTCCTGCTGAGCTGCGTGTTCGCGCTCGGCTATCTGGTGCTGTATCCGGGCCTCGGCGCGTATCGCGGCATGCTCGGCTTCACCAGCCAGGGCGAGCTGGCGGCGCAGCGGCAGGCCGCGCTGCGCGGCCAGCAGGCGGTGTACGGCAAGTACATGGATCTGAAGATCGAACAGGTTGCCGCCGATCCCGAGGCGCGCGAGATCGGGCAGCGGCTGTTCCTGAACTACTGCGCGCAGTGCCATGGGTCCGATGCGCGCGGCAGCCGCGGCTTTCCCGACCTGACCGACCGCGACTGGCTCCATGGCGGCGATCCGGCCACGATCATGCAAAGCATCGCCAAGGGCCGGCATGGCGTGATGCCGTCGTTCGCCGCCGTCATCGACGAGAAGGGCGCCGGCGATGTCGCGCAATACGTGCGATCGCTGGCGGGCCTGGCCTTCAACCCGATCCGCGCGGCACGCGGCGAGCCGTTGTTCAAGTCGACCTGCGTCGCCTGCCACGGTGGCGCCGGCAAGGGTAACCAGGCGCTCGGCGCGCCCAACCTGACCGACAAGGTCTGGCTGCACGGCAGCGCCGAGGCGAATATCGTCAAGGCGATCCTGCAGGGACACGACAACCGGATGCCCGCGCACGAGGACATCCTGACGCCCGAGCGCATCCGCATGCTGACCGCATACGTGTGGGGACTGTCGGCCGACAGCGGCACGATGCCGGCCGCGGGGCAATGATGGACACCGCTTGCGGCAACCGGTCTCGCATGCCGACTCGTCCGGAGCAGCCATGAACGCGCCAGGCATCGACTCGGCCGAGGCCTCGCTGTACGAGGTCCGGCGCAAGATCTATCCGCGCGCCGTGAGCGGGGCGTTCGCCAACTGGCGCATCGCCATGGTGCTGGCCACGCAGCTGGTGTTCTACGGCACGCCGTGGCTGCAATGGAACGGCCGCCAGGCGGTGCTGTTCGACCTCGGCGCGCGAAAGTTCTATCTGTTCGGCCTGGTGCTGTGGCCGCAGGACGTGATCTACCTGGCCGTACTGCTGGTGATCTCGGCGCTGTCGCTGTTCCTGTTCACCGCGATCGCCGGACGGCTGTTCTGCGGCTATGCCTGTCCGCAGACCGTCTACACCGAGATCTTCCTGTGGATCGAACGCAAGGTCGAGGGCGACCGCATCGCGCGCATCCGTCTCGACGGCGAACGCTGGGGCCTGCGCAAGCTGCGGCTGAAGGCAGCCAAGCACCTGCTGTGGATCGCGATCGCGCTGTGGACCGGCTTTACGTTCGTCGGCTACTTCTCGCCGATCGATGCGCTGGGCCGGGCGGTGCTGGACCTGTCGACCGGGCCGTGGGAAACGTTCTGGGTCGGCTTCTATGCGTTCGCCACCTGGGGCAACGCCGGCTTCATGCGCGAGCAGGTCTGCAAGTACATGTGCCCGTATGCGCGGTTCCAGAGCGTGATGGTCGACAAGGACACCTATGTGGTGACCTACGACACGCGGCGCGGCGAGCCGCGCGGCTCGCGCTCGCGCAAGGCCGACCCGCGCGCGCTGGGCATCGGCGACTGCGTGGACTGCAGCATCTGCGTGCAGGTGTGCCCGACCGGCATCGATATCCGCGACGGGCTGCAGTACGAGTGCATCGGCTGCGGGGCCTGCATCGATGCCTGCAACCAGGTCATGGACAAGATGCGCTATCCGCGCGGACTGATTCGCTACACCTCCGAGAACGCGATGCGGCGCGCGCTGTCCGCGGCCAATGCGCGCCGCCGCGTGGTCCGCCCGCGCATCGTGCTGTATGCGGTGCTGTGGCTGGCGCTGGCCGGCGGCTTCGTCTGGTCGGTCGCGGTGCGCACGCCGCTGAAGGTGGACATCATCCGCGACCGGCAGGCGCTGGCGCGCGAAGTGGAAGGGCGCTGGATCGAGAACGTCTACCGGCTGCAGCTGATCAACACCACCGAAGGCGAACTGGACGTGGCCATCGCGGCGGAAAGTCCTGGCCTGCCGGGGCTGTCCGTCGAATACGAGCGCGCTGCCGGCCATCTGGCGCCGACGTCGAACCGGCTGCTGCCGCTGCGGTTGCGCGTGCCGCTGGAGCAGGCCGCGTCGGGCACCCATGTGGTCGACATCGTCGTCAGCGGCTCGTCCGCAGCGCCTGGAGCCGGGCCCGGAGCCGAGCGCGTGCAGGTGCGGCAGTCCACCCGCTTTTTCGTTCCCGACCAACCGTAACGAGGCATCGACATGTCCCAATGCAAACCGTGGTGGAAGGAGCCGTGGCCGTGGCTGCTGATCAGTGGCCCGGCGCTGGCGATGATCGGCTGTGCCGTGACGATCTGGGTCGCGCTGCGGCACGCGGACCGACCGATCGTCGACGGCGTGGTGCGTCAGGGGCTGCTGGTCCGGCAGGCGGCGACGCCGGCGGCGGTGGCGGCTTCGGCTGCCACGCAGGACTCGCGCGACGCGGTCGATCCCCGATCGGTGGCACGGCCATGAAGGCGCGCTGGCTGATGTGGGTGCTGTGGCCCGCCTTCGTCGGCGCGGCCGTGGCCTTCGTGCTGGTGTTTTCGCTGATCGATCCGCGCGATCTGCGCGTCTTCGGGCGGCCGCTCGAGCTGTCGCACGGCGCCATCTATACGATCGGCTTCGTGGTCGCGTGGGCGGTGTGCGCGCTGTCCAGCGCGCTGACGCTGTGCATGCTGCCGGCATCGATGCTGGCCCCGATGTCGTCGCCGATGTCCGCGGCCGACGAACTGGAGTAGGGCGATGGCAATGCTGGCAGCGGCTGCCGCCGGCGTCACGGCCGCGACTGCCGCGCGGGGATCAGCAGGCGGTCTTGCCCAGCAGCTGGCGGATGCCGTCCATGTCGACCAGCTTCACGTGGCGCTGGCGGATCTGGATCAGGCCGGCCTCGGCGAAGCGCGAGAACAGCCGGCTGACGGTCTCGAGCTTCAGGCCCAGATAGCTGCCGATTTCCTCGCGGCTCATCCGCAGCACGAACTCGGACGGCGAATAGCCGCGTGCCGACAGGCGCTCGGACAGGCTGATCAGGAAGCCCGCCAGCCGCTCCTCCGCGCGCATCGAGCCCAGCGTGATCAGCATCATCTGGTCCTGCGTGATTTCCCGGCTCATCAGCCGCATGAACTGGTGCTGCAGCGAAGGCAGCGAGGCCGACAGCGTCTGGATCTCGTCGTAGCGCACCACGCAGACCTCGGTGTCCTCGAGCGCGGTCGCGTCCGACGCATGCCGCATCTCGGTCAGTCCATCGAAGCCGACCACTTCGCCGGGCAGGTGAAAGCCGGTGATCTGCGCGCGGCCGTCTTCCATCGTCACGTGGGTCTTCAGCGTGCCGAAGCGGATCGCATAGACCGCGTCGAGCGGATCGCCGAGGCGATACAGCGGTTCGCCCTTGCGCACGCGCACGCGCTCCTGCACCAGCGTGTCCATCTTCTCGACGTCCTGCGCCGACATGCCGACCGGCAGGCACAGCTGTCCCAGCGAGCAGGTGGAGCAGCGGGTCGATTGGTCGTTCAGGGGAATGGCGTTCAGCAATTGGAATCCGCGCGAAGGGAAGGGACTGCCATCGACGGCGCGATGGGCGCGATGGGCGTGAAGCAAGCGGCCATTCTACCGTGCCCCATGCCGGCGAGGGGAGCCTGACATGGCGATCGGCGTACTGGCCAGCGTGTTTCTGCTGGCGCTGTTGGGCGGCGTCCACTGTGCGGCGATGTGCGGCGGCATCGTGCTGGTGCTCGAGGGCAACGATGCCGGGCAGGCCGCGCCGGTGGCGCTGTACCGCAGCCGCGCGGCGTGGGTGCGCGAACTGCTGGTGCTGCATGCCGGCCGCCTGAGCGCCTACGCCTTGCTCGGCGCATTGCTAGGCGCGGTCGGCGCGGCCGCCTGGAAGGCGCAGTATCTGCCCGTGCAGCGGGCGCTGTTCGCCGCCGGCAGCGCGAGCCTGCTGCTGGCGGGGCTGTGGACGTTGGGTGCCGCGCGGCTGGTTGGAGCGATCCCCGGCGTCGATGCCGTGGCG
>NZ_AMPR02000131.1:0-8167 GCF_000307735.3 Cupriavidus sp. HPC(L)
CCCGCCGGCGAGCCCGGCCAGCGCGGCCGAGAAGGCAAAGGCCACCGTACGCACCAGCAGCGGATCGATGCCGATCGACGCCGCCGCGGTGTCGCTGTCGCGCACCGCCCGCATCGCCGCGCCCCAGCTGCCGCGCGACATGCGCGCGTAGGCCGCCAGCGAGATGGCCAGCGCCGCCAGCGCGAGCAGCGCCAGCGCGCGTTCGCAGCCTTCGACGCCCGGCAGCGAAGGCTGCGCGATGCCCATCAAGCCGTTCTGGCCGCCGGTCAGCGCGCGCCATTCGACCGCGCCATGCTCGACGATGAAGCCGAAGGCGATGGTGATCATCGCCAGCCCCGGCCCCTTGACGCGCAGCGCGGGCAGCGCCAGCAGCGCGCCGGCCAGCGCGGCAAGCGCCGTTCCCGCCAGCCAGGCGGGCCAGAACGGCCAGCCGGCCTGGCCGGTCAGGATCGCGACGCTGTAGGCCCCGATCGCGTAGAAACCGACGTGCCCGAACGAGATCTGGCCGGTCAGGCCGATCAGCAGGTTCAGGCCGACGCCGCAGATCGCCAGCATCGCGACCCCGGCGATCACGAAGACGAAATAGCCGTTCAGCATCATCGCGGCGGCCGCGGCGCCAAGCAGCGCCAGGGCCATCGCGCCGATCTGCAGCGGGGTGCCGATACCGGCAACGAGACGAGCGTGCGCGTTCATACCTTGCGTACCTCCGCGCGGCCAAACAGTCCCGCCGGGCGCAGCGCCAGCAACGCGATCACCAGCGCGAACGTGATGATCTGCGTGTAGCTCGAACCCAGCGAGGCCGTGATGGCGGCCTCGGCCACGCCGAAGATCAGGCCCGCGATCATCACGCCCCAGGCGCTGGACAGCCCGCCGAGAATGGCCACCGCGAAGGCCTTCAGCCCGAACACCGTGCCCATGTCCGACTGCACGTTGAACAGCGGGGCGATCAGCACGCCGGCCACGCCGGCCAGCAGCGTCGACACCGCAAAGGCCGCGGCCACGGTGCGGCGGATCGGAATCGCCATCAGCCGGGCGGCATCGCGGTTCTGCACGACCGCCAGCATCGCCAGGCCCCAGCGCGAGTGGCGCAGCACGTAGTGCAGCACGCCCGCGAGCGCCAGGCCCACGACCGGGATCAGCAGCTGCAACGGATAGACGCCCAGCCCGTCGGCCAGTTGCAGCGAGCCCGTGGCCAGCGGCGACGGCAGGCTGCGCGGTTCGGTGCCGAAGGTCAGCGTGACGACGTTATCGAGCACGATGCCGAGCGCCACCGTGGCCATCAGCCAGGCGTCGGAGCCGCGGCTGGCGAACGGACGTACCCCGACGAACTCGATCGCCAGCCCGTACAGCGCGCACAACGCCAGCGCCAGCAGCACCGACGGCGCCATCGGCCAGCCCAGCGTCTGCGCGAAGGTGTAGGTCAAGACCGCGCCGAGCATCATCGAGCTGCCCTGGGCGAAATTGACGGTGGCGCTGACCACATAGGTCAGGTGAAAACCCAGCGCCATCAGCCCGTACATGCTTCCCAGGCCAAGGCCGCTGATCGCGGCGGAGATCCATAACATCGTGTTTTCCTCGAGCGGGCGTCGTCGGCGGCTTGGGCCGCCGGCTTGGTTCGCGGCCTGGCCGGCTTCTTACTTCGACGCGACCTGTTTGTCGGCGACCGGCACGATGCGGTTGTCGATGAACTGGGCCCAGACGTAGTCGTTCTCGCTCAGCGCGTCGTGGACCTGCGGCGAGAAGGGCTTCAGATAGGTCTTGATCAGGCCTTCGTAACGGTCGATCTGGTAGAAGCCCTGGCGAATCGCGTCGCCCTTGGTCGACCCGGCGCGCTGGATGGCCAGCGCGGCCAGATGCGTGGCGTCGTAGGCGTTCGCGACGCCCACCGCGGGCGTAATGTCGTCCGGCCCCTTGATGTCGCTGTATTTCGCCTTCAGCGCGTTGACGACGCGCGTGCCGACCGGCGACGGCGCGCCGAAGAAGCTGTAGGTCTGCACGAAGTGAACGTTGCGGGCGTTCGGGCCGGCCAGCTCGGTGAAGCGTCCGCCGGCCGGGCCCCAGTGCGAGACCACCGGCACCTTCCAGCCCATGCGGTCCAGCGACTTGACGACCTGCGCCGACGGGCCGACGTTGCCGACCATCAGCAGCGCGTCGGCGCCGGCGGCCTTCAGGCGTCCGAGCTGCGGCACCACGTCGACATCGTTGGCCTCGAATTTCTCGATGCCGGCCGGCTTCATGCCCTTGGCGGTCAACGCTGCGACGATGCCCTTTTCGTTCGACTCGCCCCACGGGTTATTGACCAGGATCAGCCCGGGCTTGCTGGCGCCAAAGGTCTTCTGCGCGTATTGCAGCATCGCCTTGTCGACCAGCTCGTCGACCGCCGACACGCGGAACACGAAGTTGGGATTGGCACCGTTGCGCGTGATCGGCGTACCCGCGGCCCACGGCCCCATGAACGGCACCTTTTCCTGGTTGGCGATCGGCACGATCGCCATCGATACCGGCGTGTCCAGTCCGCCGAACAGCACCGCGACCTTCTCCTTGTAGATCAGCTCGCGCGCGGCCAGCACGCCCTTGGCTGGATTGCTTTCGTCGTCGCGCCGGACGAGCTCGAGCTTGCGGCCGTTCAGCACGCCGCCCTTCGCATTGATCTCGTCGATGGCAATCGTCATGCCGCGCGTCAGCGCTTCGCCGGCGCGTGCCGACTGTCCGGTCATCGCGGTGATCAGGCCGATCTTGACGGTGTCGGCCGCCAGCGCCGGCACGGCGGACAACGCGCACGCGGCGGTGGACGCGGCGACGGCGAGCATCAATGCGCGGCGGCGCGGTTGGGGACGGTGGCGGGACATGGCGGTTCTCCGGATCGGTGCAGGGGGATGGAATTGGCGTCATCGAAGCGACGGCCGCCGATGCGATCGCAAGAGGCATGCCACGCGTCGACACACGACCGCGATGCCTTGCAGGGAAAGGACCCGCAGATCGCAGACGATCTGGCCTGCATCTTGCGAACGATTCCGATATCGAGATGATTGCGATCGAAGCCGGTGCGTGCCGCACGAATGCGGTGCGGCGCGCAGCGAAGCGGGCCAGGGCGGTGCACCGCGCGCCGCCATTGCAAGCGCGGAACGTTCGATTTCGCGCGGATGCCGCGATCGCCCAACCAGGAAAGACACAGGTCGATGACCCACCATCCGGATCCGTTGCCGCCGTTCGGCCCGCTGCGCTCGCATGGGCGCTTCCCCTATCGCCCCATCACCGATGCCGACGATTTCGTCTGGCCCGGCGGCGCAAGGCTGGCCGTCTATCTCGGCTTCAATATCGAACACTTCGCCTTCGGCGAAGGGCTCGGCGCGAACATCGGCCCCGCGTCGCCGCAGCCCGACGTGCTGAACTACAGCTGGCGCGAATACGGCAACCGCGTCGGCGTCTGGCGTTGCCTGGAGCTGTTCGACCAGCTGCGGATGCCCACCGGCGTGCTGCTCAATACCGCGCTGTACGACCATTGTCCCGAGGTGCCCGACGCCTTCCTGGCGCGCGGCGACGAACTGATCGGGCATGGGCATACCAATGCCGTGCGCCAGAGCGATCTGGACGAGGCCGGCGAAAGGGCGCTGCTGCGCCATTGCCGCGACCGCATCGCCGCCCATGCGGGCGAGCCGCCCAGCGGCTGGCTGTCGCCATGGATCTCCGAAAGCGCGCTGACGCCGGACTTGCTGAGCGAGACCGGCTACCGCTACACGCTGAACTGGTGCCACGACGATCGCCCGGTGCGGATGGCCACGCGCGGCGGACCGCTATGGTCGATTCCCTATCCGCAGGAGCTCAACGACATTCCGATGATCGTCGGGCGGCAGATGGACGGCGCCGCCTTCGCCGACATGATCGTCGACCACTTCGACGAGATGCTGGCGCAGGCCAACCATGCCACGCATCCGCAGCCGCTGGTGATGGGCGTCGCGCTGCATCCCTATCTGGTCGGGCAGCCGCACCGGCTGCGTCATCTGCGCCGGGCGCTCGCGCATATCGCGCGGCACCGTGACGATGGCGAGATCTGGATGACGACGCCGGGAGCGATCTGCGAGGCGATGGAGGCTGCGGCCGGCGGGGCTGACGTCGCCGCTCGAACGCCGATGTCAGCGTCGATGCCAGCGCCGATGCCAGCGCCGATGCCAGCGGTGACGGCCGCCGTGGCGGCCGGAGGGTGAGGTCATGACGGTCCGTTCGTTGAACAAGGCCCGCACCAGTCCACGCGCGGGCAAGGCCAGCACCGCGGCGGCGGCCAATCGCACTGCCGCGGCGAACCCCGAGCCCCGGACCAGCGATGCCGACTCGCGCATCTACCAGGCGATCTTCGACGGCGTGCTGAACCATCGGCTGACGCCAGGCACCAAGCTGCCCGAGCCGGAGCTGTGCCAGCTGTTCGGCGTGGGCCGGGCGGTGGTGCGGCGCGTGCTGGAGAAGCTGGCGCACGACGGCATCGTGGCGCTGCGGCCGAACAAGGGCGCCGTGATCGCGGAACCGACGCCGGAAGAGACCGGCCAGATCTTCGAGGCGCGCCGCGCGCTCGAACGCGTGCTGGTCGAGATGGCGGTGGCGCGCGCCACCGCGTCGGACTTGCGCGATCTGCGCCGGCAGCTGGCCGACGAGCACGACGCCATGCACCGCTTCGACCAGCCCTCGTGGGCGCGGCTGGCAAGCGGCTTTCATCTGCGCATCGCGGCGCTCGCGCGCAATGCGGTGCTGCAGCGCTATCTGACCGAACTGGTGTCGCGCTGCTCGCTGATCGTCGGCCTGTACGAGCCCCCCGGCCATGCGCCATGCGAGCACGAGGAGCACGCGGCGATCGTCGACTGCATCGAGCAGCGCGATGCGGCCGGCGCGATCGCCAGGATGGATGCGCATCTGCGCGAGCTGGAGCAGCGCATCGAGACCTCGCGGATGCAGGGCGAGAAGAGCCTGGCCCAGATGCTCGGCCTGTGACACACCACCAACGAGGCAGTTGCGCCACCATGGAAATCGATTTCGACGCCATTACCGAATACCAGCGCTACAAGCTGATGGCCAGCCTGATCGTGCCCCGGCCGATCGCGCTGGTCACCACGCTGGGGGCGGACGGCACGGCGAACGCCGCGCCGTTCTCGATGTTCAACATGCTCGGCGAGGAGCCGCCGATCGTGATGATCAGCATCAATCGGCTGGGTGACGGCGCGCTGAAGGACACCGCCGCGAATATCGTGCGCACCGGCGAGTTCGTCGTGCATCTGTGCGACGAGCCGATGGCGGAACGGATGCACCGCTGCGGCGAGCGGCTGCCGCCCGATGTCAGCGAGCTCGCGCACGTTGGCCTGACCGCCGCGCCCAGCACGCGGATCGCGCCGCCGAGGATCGCGGAGGCGCCCGTGGCGTTCGAATGCCGGCTCTGGGAGACGCTGGAGACCGACAGCCGCCAGATCTTCATCGGCCGCGTGCTGCGGCTGCATGCGCGGGACGGGCTGATCGATACCGAACGCTGGCGCGTGCGGCTGCAGGACTATTTCCCGGTCGGCCGCTTTGGCGCGAGCTTCTATGTGACGACGCGCGAGCGCTTCTCGCTGGAGCAGGAAGCGGGCAAGCCTGCCGCGTCGACCGCGATCGACGAGATTTGACGGCAGGTCACGTGTTGGCGTTGCGCCGTCGCGCAACTGCCGTGGTGGCCGCCTTCTTTGCCGCATTCTTCGCCGCATTTTTCGCCGCCGGCCTGCGCTTGGCCGGCACCGCGTTCGCGAGCCGCAGCGTGGCCTCCACCGCCGCGCGCGCCCACGGTTCCATCTCGCCTGGCGACTCCAGGCACTGGGCCGGCAGGCTCAGGTAGTGCCGCAGCGCTACCTCCTTGCCGCTGCTGCGATAGCGGAAGGGCTCGCAGCCCTGCGCCTCGAAGCGGGGCAGCGTGACCGCATCGGCCTTCAGATAGCAGCGTCCGTCACTGATCAGCCCGAACATCAGCCCGTCGTAGAACAACCCATGCCCACCGAACATCCGCTTCGCCGCGATGGGGCCGATGCGGGCGGCCAGCGGCGCCATCAGTTCGAGCAGGTGGTCGACGAAGGGGTCCGGGCGGCGAGGGAGCGAGGACATGGGCGAAAGGCCGAATGGCCGAATGACGTGCGATCCGCCGATGGTAGCACCGGCGGCCCCGGGCCTCGGGGGGATGCGCCGCCGCCCGAATGCTGCTAGCCTGACGCGGCCGGCGGCCGATGTTCCCGCAGCGGTTCGCCGCGAGCAGATGCAGAGAACAGGCTCGGAACACGAGCACAAAACAGGCATAGGAGACAGCAGCATGACGCTAGACCAGCAGGCGGCGATCCGCCGCGCGCATCAGCATGGCGTGGGAGACATCCTGCGGCGCTCGGCGCAGCGCACGCCCGACAAGACCGCCATCGTCTGCGGCGACGTGCAGTGGAGCTACCGCGATTTCGACCAGATCTGCGACCGCCTGGTCGCCGCGCTGTCGCAGCAGGGCATCGCCGCTGGCGACCGCGTCGCCATCCTGTCGCGCAACTCGCACGCCTTTGCGGCGATGCGCTTCGCGCTGGCCCGCTTGGGCGCGGTGCTGGTACCGATCAATTTCATGCTCAATGCCGGCGAGGTAGCCTATATCCTGCGCAGCTCCGGCGCGCGCACGCTGCTGGTGGGCGCGGGCTTCGAGACGCTGGCGGTCGACGCGATTGCCGCGGCCGAGCAAGGTACGGCGGACGGCCAACTTGCCGGCGTGCAGATCGGCCTGCAGATCTGGCTGCCGTCCGAGGACCAGGCCGACGGCGCGCCCGAGGGCATGCTGCGGTTCGACGATCTGCTGATGGCGAGCGCGCCGGCGCCCGACATCGCGCCGGTCGATCCGCGCTCACTGCTGCAGATCATCTACACCAGCGGCACCGAGTCGCTGCCCAAGGGCGCGATGCTGAGCCACGAGGCGGTGCTGTGGGAATACGTGACCTGCATCGTCGAGGGCAATATGCAGGCCGGCGACGTCGTGCTGCATGCGCTGCCGCTGTACCACTGCGCGCAGCTCGACGTGTTCCTCGGGCCCGCGGTATATCTGGGCGCGACCAACATCATCACGGGCCAGCCGCGGCCGGACGTGATCCTGCCGCTGATCGCGCGCCATCGCGTCAATGCCTTCTTCGCGCCGCCGTCGATCTGGATCGCGTTGCTGCGCTCGCCGCTGTTCGAGGGTGCCGACCTTGCTTCGCTGGCCAAGGGCTACTACGGGGCGTCGATCATGCCGGTCGAGGTGCTGAAGGAAATGCAGCGCCGCATGCCGGGCGTGCGGCTGTGGAACTTCTACGGCCAGACCGAGATCGCGCCGCTGGCGACGGTGCTGCATCCCGATGACCAGCTGCGCAAGGCCGGCTCGGCCGGCAAGCCGGCGCTCAATGTCGAGACCCGCATCGTCGACGACGAGATGCGCGATGTCGCGCCGGGCGAGATCGGCGAGATCGTCCATCGCTCGCCGCAGCTGCTGGACGGCTATTACAACGATCCCGAACGCACCGCGGAGGCGTTCCGTGGCGGCTGGTTCCACAGCGGCGACCTGGCGGTGCGCGACGACGAGGGCTATATCACGATCGTCGACCGCAAGAAGGACATGATCAAGAGCGGCGGCGAGAACGTAGCCAGCCGCGAGGTCGAGGAAATGATCTTCCGCATCCCCGAGGTGTCCGAGGTCGCGGTGATCGGCCTGCCCGATCCCTACTGGGTCGAGGCGGTGACCGCGGTGATCGTGCTCAAGGAAGGCCAGTCGCTGTCCGAACAGCAGGTGGTCGACTTCTGCAAGGCGGGCATGGCGCATTTCAAGGTGCCCAAGCGCGTGATCTTCGCCGAGGCGCTGCCCAAGAACCCGAGCGGCAAGCTGCTCAAGCGCGAGCTGCGCCGCCGCTACGAGGCGCCGCGATGAGCGCCGGCGAGCCGACGCCCGACGCGTACTTCGATGCCGTCTACGCGAACGGCGACGATCCCTGGCACTACCGCACGCGCTGGTTCGAGGCGCGCAAGCGCGCGCTGCTGCTGGCGATGCTCGATCGGCCGCGCTATCGCTCGGCCTTCGAGCCCGGCTGCGCCAATGGTGAAATGACGGCCGCGCTGGCGCCGCGCTGCGAGGCGCTGCTGGCGGCCGACCGGCACTCGCGAG
>NZ_AMPR02000130.1:0-8172 GCF_000307735.3 Cupriavidus sp. HPC(L)
CGGCGCGCTGCTGGTGCTGCTGGCCTCGTGGCTGCCGCTGTGGTGGTTCGATGCGCACGGGCTATGGTGGCTGGTGATCGGCATCATCGCGCTGGACCTCGGCGGCCAGGCCATCCATGTCGCCAACCAGAGCATGATTTTCGCGGCGCAGCGCGATGCGCACAGCCGGCTGGTGGGTTGCTACATGCTGTTCTATTCGGTGGGCAGCGGGATGGGCGCCATCGCGTCGACATGGGTCTATGCGCTGGCCGGATGGCAGGCGGTCTGCCTGCTCGGCGCCGGCATCAGTGCCGCCGCACTGGCGTTCTGGGCGCTGACGCTTCGCCATATGCCGAAGATCTCCGCAGCTTGCGCGCAGCCCGCCTAAGCTCAAGGTTTCGACAAAGCCAACCGACACGCAGGAGGGCACCATGGACGACGACGTCGACACGATGAGCCACGAACAACTGGTTGAGGAAGTAAAGCGCTTGCGCGCCGGCATCCGCCGCCATCGGGATGCGTCGGGCCACGATCTGTGCTGGCATCACCCGGACCTGTGGGCCTTGCTGCCCGACGCGGCCACGCACACGCCGGCGGTGCCGGACTGGCCGCAGTTTCTGCGCGGCTGCGTCAAGTATCGGGAGTCGCTGGATCGGCAGTGTCCGCAGGCGCCGCGCATCCAGCAGGAATTCGGCGAGTAGTCCGGCGCAGGATTGCGCTTCAACGCGCGCCGCGCGCCGCCGCCAGCAACACGCCAAACGAGACCAGCATCCCGCCGAAAATCCGATCGATCCAGTGCCGCACCGACAGCAGCCGCTCGCGTACGGCGCCCGTCGACAGGCACACCGCGACCAGGCTGAACCAGCCGATATGGGCGGCCGCGATGAAGGCGCCGTAGCCGATCTGCGTGGCCAGCGGCGTATCGGGGCGCACTACTTGCATGAACAGGCTGACGATAAAGACGGTGGTCTTCGGGTTCAGCGCATTGGTCAGCAGGCCGGTGCGCAATGCGGCGAGATCCGACAGCGGGGCGGTGCGGCCTTCGGCCAGCGAGCCGCCCGGCCTGGCGCGCAGCATGACGATACCCAAATAGACCAGATAGATCGCGGCAATCCATTTGGCCGTGTGGAACAGCCATAGCGACTGCTGGATCAGCACGCCGACGCCGAGGATGGTGTAGCCGACGTGGATCAGTACGCCGAGTCCGATCCCCAGTGCCGTCAGCACGCCGGCGCGCCGCGACAGCACCAGGCTGTTGCGGGTCACCATGGCAAAGTCCGGTCCAGGGCTGATCACGGCGAGCAGCGTGATGGTGATCACGGCTAACAGTTCGGTCATGGTTTACTCTGTCGATTCCTGTGGCAAGCACCACGAATGGTTGCCCTATGTTAGGGGACCTGACGATCGACGAATAGCGATGTTTACTGACCACCATGGTGAGTCGCACTCACCATCGGGCGACGCCCGTCTGCCTTCACTGCTGGCACTGCGCTGCTTCGAGGCGGCGGCGCGGCTCGAGAACTTCAGCCGCGCCGCCGACGAATTGCACCTGACGCATGGCGCGGTCAGCCGCGCGGTGCGCACGCTTGAGGACGACCTTGGTGTGGCGCTGTTCGAACGGCGCAGCCGCCGCGTCTTCCTGACCGATGCAGGGCGCAGGCTCGCGCAGGCGGTGCGCGATGGCCTCGGCGTGATTCGACAGGCTACACGCGAGCTACGCGCCAGTGCGAGGCAAGCGCGGCAATGGGTGCTGTCGTGCGAGCCGACGTTGCTGATGCGCTGGCTGATTCCGCGCTGGCCCGATTTCAAGGCGCGGCATCCCGAATTCGACGTGCACCTCGTTGCCGGCGGCGGGCCGGTCGAATTCGACAGCGGCATCGATCTCGCGCTTCGGCGCGATGACTTCGCCTGGCCCGACAGCGTCCACGCGGTGCCCTTGTTCGTCGAACGGATCGGTCCGGTGTGCCGGCCGGACCAGGCCGGCGCGTGGTTTGCGGCACGCAAGGGCAAGGCATCCTTGCGTCCTTCCGCACCGCGCCTGCATACGCGGACAAGGCCGAACGCCTGGCGGACCTGGGCCGACATCACGGGACAGACGCTATCGCGCGCGCCGGAGCAGAGCTTCGAGCATTTCTACTTCAGCCTGCAGGCAGCGGTGGCGGGCCTTGGTGTCGCCATCGGGCCCTGGCATCTGGTGCAGGACGATATCGCCAACGGCATGCTGGCCGCGCCGATGGGCTTTGTCGAGGACGGTTCACGCTATTGTCTGTTGTCGCCGGTGCATATCCAGGCCGGCACGCCCGCCGCCGCGGTGCTCGACTGGCTGAAGACAACGGCGGCGCTCGACCGGTTGCGTGCGGGTTGAGCCGGGTTTGACTATCTTGTCCGAAGGGAATGGGGAGGGAAGCACGCATCGAGGAGCAGACCCATGCAGCAGCACATCGAGCAGCTATTCCACCGGTACCAGCAATGCTTCGTCCAAGGCATCCAAGGCGAGGCCGATCTGGAGACGGTCGCCGGCTTCTTTGCCGAGAGCTTCATCACCGCCTGGCCCGGCGGCGTGATGACCGGCAACAACGACGACCAACTACGCGGCGTGATGGGCAAGGGCTTCGAGCACTATCGCGCGATGGGCATGCGCGATATGGCCGTCGACCATGTGGCGGTCCACCCGATCGACCCGATGCATTGCGTTGCCAGCGTGGCCTGGGCGTCCACCTTCGAGCGCTCCGGCGAGGCCGCGCGCGTGGTGCGGTTCACCGTCCACTACCTGATCCAGCTACGCGAAGGCAGCGCCAGGATATTCGGCTGGATCGCTGGCGACGAGGAAGCGGAACTGCGCGCGCAGGGGATCATGTCGTAGTGCGCCTCGGCTGAACCGACCCCTTGCCGTGGGCCGACGCTCACGCTTCGACCGGCACCGCTGAGCCGGGCCATTGCTGCGACAGCGCGGCGATCTGGTGCGCGATCCACGTATCGGCCAAAGCATGCGCGCGCTCGAGATAGGCCGGTCCGCGCCGCAGATTGTCGAGCCGCAACACCGACAGGTCGTGAAGGCCCGCGGTCGCCAGCGCGTGACGCAGATAGGGCGTCAGAAAGTCCGGCTGGCCCTTGCCGTCATCGCCGAGCGGTCCGCCGCTGCCGACGATCAGATAGACGGGGCGGCTGGCCAGCAGCCCCTTCTTGCCTTCCGGCGTGCGCGCGAACGTGCGGCCGGGGCGCAGGATCTGATCGATCCACGCCTTCAGCGTCGCCGGCACCGTGAAGTTGTGCATCGGCGTCGAAATCACGATGCGGTCCGCGGCCTGCAGTTCGGCGATCAGCGAGGCCGACAACGCGAGCACGCCCGTGTCGCTGGCAGCGTCGGCCGACTCCGCCGCGAGGCTGGCGTGCGCGAACGCCTCGTCGACGAGTGGCGGCGGCCGGCGCGCCAGGTCTCGGTCGATCACGCGCAGCGCTTCGCGCTGGCCCATCCGTTCGATTAGCGCGGCGGCCGTGCGCCGGCTGTTCGAGGCCTCCCCATTGGGACTGGCGCTGATATGGAGTACGGTTTTCATCATAGCTCCCGCTGCCCTGCGGGCGCGATCGGCAGATTGAATCGAAGCGCCGTTGCCAGCAGCCCTTGCCGATAGTAGAAGCGGTGGCCCAGCGTATTGGTTAGTGGTGTATCGAGGATCAGTTTGGCGCAGCCGAGGACGCGCGCTTCCTCGCTCAGTCGCCCCATCAGGCGTTGACCGTAGCCGCTGCCGCGCAGCGCCTGATCGGTGACCAGATCGTCGACATAGAGATGCACGCCGTGCATCAGATTGTCCTGCACGCGAAAGCCGGCCAGCGCCACCGGCCGATCCTGCCGCCACAGCGCCAGCAGCCGGTACCCGACGGCGGTCTGCCGCCGCCAGCGCGTGATGAATTCCCGCTCCCCATCCAGATGTGGACGGAGCTGATGCATCAGCGGATAGCAGGCGCGGGCGTCCGCTTCGGTTTCGACAGCGCGCAGCTCCTCGATGTCGTGCGCATCGGACGGCTGCATGCCGATTCCATGGTCGCCCATCACAGCTTGCCCTGCGAGGCCGGGAAACGCAGGCTTCCCGCGATGCGGTTCCACGCGTTGATGGTGCCGATCGTCACGGTCAGTTGCACGGCTTCTTCTTCGGAGAACTGCTCGCGCAGCGCCGCGTAGGCGTCGTCGGGAATCGGGGCCTGTGCCATCCGGGTCAGATGCTCGGCCCACGCCAGCGCCGCCACGTCGCGCGGCGAGAATTCGCCCGCGTCGCGCCATGCCGCCAGCAGATCCAGCTGGACCTGCGGCACACCAGCCTTGCGCGCGATATTGGCATGCAGCGCAGTACAGAACGCGCAGCCATTGAGCTGAGAGACGCGCAGCTTGACCAGCTCGGTCAGCCGCTTGTCGAGGCCCGTGGCGTCGACCGACTTGCCGATTCCAAGCAGATGAGCGTGCGCATCGGCGGCGAGTCCGCGGAAGGCGGGATAGTCCGGCGGTACGGGGTGGTGATCGCGTCTGTCCGACATGGTCGCGGCTCCTGTGAAGTGGAATGATAAGATATCAGAGTTCGAACAATATATCAGAGTGCTGATAATATGAGCAAAACCCCCAAGGGAACCGCCTTGCCGAAGGCGGGCGAAGGCAAGCGCGGGGAAGCCGGCTATCTCGGCTACCTGCTGCGTCAGGCGGCCAGCGCCTGGCGCAATCGCGCCGAACGCGCCCTCGGCGATATCGGCGTGACCCAGCCGCAGTTTTCGGTGCTGACGATGCTTGCCGCCTATCCCGGCAGCTCGAACGCCGATCTGGCGCGCATGGCGGTGCTGACGCCGCAGACGGTCAACGTGATCGTCGCCAACCTGGAAAAGGCGGGCGCCGTTACCCGCAGCCCGCACGCGGTACACGGCCGCATCCAGCAGATCGAACTGACCGAGCATGGGCGCTCGCTGCTGGCGCAGGCGCGGACGCGGATCCAGACGCTGGAACGGGAACTGAGGAAGGGGCTGTCCGCGGACGACGAGCGGGCGGTGCGGTCGTGGCTGGTGGCGGTCGCGGCCGAAGCGGAGCGGGATTGACGGGAAGGACCGTGCGCCTGCCATGGCTTTCGCCTATGCGAGTGCCTGGGCGTTACGCATCGCCGATGCGAGTGCGCGTGTCTTCGTCGATCAGATCGCGCATCGCCCGGAACAGCGCGTGCGTATCGGTGTGCCGCTTGCCGTAGTCAAGGTTGAAGCGATAGTCGAAGTCCGGCGGATTGCTGCCCTGGTTGTGCTGGAGCAGCGTTTCAAGCTTGTCGAGCGCCTTGACGGCCTTGGCTTCCGGCGATGCCGCGGCTTCGTATTCGTCCCAGAGTGACAGGATGCTGTCCCGCATCGAGGCATCGAGCACGCACGTCAGCGCCAGCAGATCGTGCCGTTCCTGTTCGCTCTTGCCGCGGCTCGCCGACTGTTCGGTGGCGGGAATGTCCCCGTGGATCGCCTCGCCAAGGTCGTGGACGATGCAGAGCTTCAGTACCTTCAGCCAGTCGAGTTCGGGAAGCTGATCGGCGAACACCATGGCCATCAGGCATAGCCGCCAACTATGTTCGGCGGTGCTTTCGGGGCGGCCCGACGACGTGCGCGCGCTGCGCAGCACGTCCTTCAGCCGTTCGGCCTCGCGCAGGAAGTCGAGCCTGCCCTCGATCAGTGCGGTATCCATCTGTTGCGGTGTCCTGATGCAGTGTCCTCATGCAGTGCCGGCGCTCAGCGTAAGGGGAGCCCGTGGCGCGGTCTGCGCATCCATTATGCGTCGTGCCTACTATAGCGCCATGGCGTGGGCGCGTGACCGTAGCCCTTCGTCAGCCCACCGCCTCCGAAAACCGCAGCCCGATGATGCCGACCACCGTCAACGTCAGGAACAGCAGCCGCTGCCACTGCACGCCTTCGCCGAAGCTGACGATACCGATGGCGACGAGGCCCAGCGTGCCGATGCCGGTCCAGATCGCATACGCGGTGCCGACCGGCAGGTTGCGCAGCGCCTTGGCCAGCAGGTAGATGCTGGCCAGTCCGGCGGCCACCGCCACCACGCTGGGCAGCAGCCGTGTCCAGCCCTGGTTCAGCTTCAGCGCGACGCCCATGACGATCTCCAGCGCGGCGGCGATAAAGAGAAAGGTCCAGGCCATCGCTCAGGCCTCCGCCGCGTCCTGCGTGGCGTCCTGGCTCGCACCGAACGGCGGACGCAAGGCCGCCAGACCGCGCTGCACCGCCGGACGCTCCGCGATGCGATCGAGCCAGCGCAGCACGTGCCGGTATTCGGCGATGTCGAGCTGCAGTTCGTCATGGGTACGCAACCAGGGAAACGCGGCGATGTCGGCAATGGTGTAGCGGTCCAGCGCCAGGTATGCCGATCGGGACAGCTGGCGCTCGACCACGCCGTAGAGCCGATGCGCCTCCTTGGCATAGCGTTCGATTGCCTCGCGATTGCCGCTGCGCGAGCCATGCCGGAACCACCATAGCTGCCCCAGCATCGGCCCAATGCCGCCGATCTGGAAATGCAGCCATTGCTGGATCTGCCATTGCTCGCGAGGGTCCGCCGGATGCAGCGCGCCGTAGCGGCTCGACAGATAGCTGAGGATGGCTCCGGATTCGAACACCGTGATGTTTTCGCCGTGATCGACCAGCGCCGGGATCTTGCCGTTCGGATTGATCGCCAGATATTCCGGGCGCTTCTGCTCGCCCTTGTTCAGGTCGATGTCGACCTGCCGGTAAGGCAGCCCCGCTTCCTGCAGATAGATGCTGACCTTCTGGCCATTGGGGGTATTGGCCGTATAGAAGGTCAGGGCGGGGCTGGCGGTGTCGTTCGCGTTGGCTGACCCGGCTGACATGATGGCTTCCCTCCGATAGAATGTCGATGAATTGCAATTACAATCGTTGCTGTTGCAACTCTAATCGACGGCGCGGCATTCGGCAAGCGCCGCCATTACTGGAGCGAATCCATGGGCCATTCAAGGACGCCGGCCGCCTTTGGTTCCATCGCCGCGACGCGAGCGGCGGCGATGGCCTGCATCACACGGATCGAAGCGGAAAGTGGGGCGAAGGCGGGTGCTTCGCCCGCCGCGACGGTCGCTCAAATTGCTGGCCAGCTGGCCGAGGCCGCGGCGGCCACGACCGGCGCGGCTTCGCCCGCATGGGTCGTGCGCAGGCCCGACGCTATCGACATCGGCGATGCCGGCGAACACAGCGCGGACGGGGCAGGCGGCGGCCGCTACGAGGCCAGTGCCTGGCGCTACTGGCTCGGCGCGCGGCGCCAGGCCGCACAATGGCCGCTGTTGTACCTGCTGCGCAGCGGCCGCGCGGATGCCGTATGGGCATCGGCTCTGGAAACAGGGGAACGCGGCATCTTCTGCAACGACATCGAAACGCTGCCGTCGCCGTGGCCCAAGGGCGCAAGGCCCGAGCTGCCGCTATGGCTGGCGTCGCACGGCCGCTGCCTGCCCTATGATCCGGCTTCGGGCGAGGAGGCGAGGGCCATCGTGCTGCAAGCGCTGCGCAGCCTGTATCTGCAGGGGCGTTCCGGCTTCGTCTACCTGAGCGCGCACGGCGAGGAGTGGCCGGCATGGCCGCAACTCGATCGCCGTCGCGCGGTGGCTGCGGCCAAAGGGATGTATCTCATCGAGACGGCACGTGAGCGGCAGGGGCCGTGCGTTCGGCTGCTTGGCGCCGGCAAGGCATTGCGCGCGATGTCGGAAGCGGCGCAGCGCTTGCGGGCAGACTGGCACGTCGAGGTCGAACTATGGAGCTGTCCGAGCTATACCCGGCTGGCACGCGACGCCGAGGCGGCGGCACGCTGGAACCGGCTGCATCCGCTCGCGCGGCCGCGGTCGAGCCATCTGCAGCGTTGCCTGGCGGCGGGCGGCGGTCCGATCGTCGCGCTGACCGGCTATGGCGCGCCGATCGCGCAGCAGATTGGCCCCTATCTTGCGGATCGCTTCATCGCGCTCGGCGTGGAGGCGGGGACCGGGGCCAGGACTAGCCATCACGCCGGCGCCGTCGACGTACAGGATCCGCGCTGGATCGCGGTGATCGCATTGAAGGCGCTCGCCGACGAACAGGTGTTGCGGGCCAGCGTGGTGGCGGAAGCGATGCGGCGCTATCGGCTGGTCGGCGATTGAAGCGAGGGCCGCGGCGTCAGGACGGCCGTGGCGCCGCGGCGGC
>NZ_AMPR02000129.1:0-8279 GCF_000307735.3 Cupriavidus sp. HPC(L)
GGCGGCGGCAAGCGGCTGATTCGATTGTACTGGGGCGATTGTAATGACTCGGCGGCCGCCGCGCAGCGCGCGCGGCGGGAGAACGCCGGATTACAGCCCGGTATGCCGGGCGATGTACGCCTTGACCTGCGCCGCGTCGGCCGGCATCACCTCGAAACGCTGCGGCAGCGCCTCGATGCCCTCGAACGCGGCCGGACGCTCGGGCTCGCGGCCCAGCGCCTCGCGGATCGTGTCGGCGAACTTGGCCGGCAGCGCGGTTTCCAGCACCACCATCGGCGTGCCAGCCGACAGGTGCTCGCGCGCGACCTTGACGCCGTCGGCGGTGTGGGTATCGATGGTGACGCCATAGCGGGCCGACAGGTCGCGGATCGTCGCGACGCGGTCGTCATGCGTGCTGCGGCCCGAGACGAAACCGAACTGGCGGATGCGCTCGTAGTCCGTCGTGCCGGACAGGTCGAAGCCACCCTTGGTATCGACATCGCGGAACAGCTGCGCCAGCTTGCCGGCATCCTGGCCGAGCAGATCGAAGATGAAGCGCTCGAAATTCGACGCCTTCGAGATGTCCATGCTCGGGCTCGACGTGTGGTACGTCTCGGCCGCCTTGCGCACGCGATAGATGCCGGTGCGGAAGAACTCGTCGAGCACGTCGTTCTCGTTGGTCGCGACCACCAGCTTGTCGATCGGCAAACCCATCATGCGCGCGATGTGGCCGGCGCAGACATTGCCGAAGTTGCCCGACGGCACGCAGAACGAGACCTTCTGGCCGGGACCATCGGTTGCCAGCAGCCAGCCCTTGAAGTAGTAGACCACCTGCGCGACCACGCGCGCCCAGTTGATCGAATTGACGGTGCCGATCTTCTGGCGCGACTTGAATTCGAGATCGTTGGACACTGCCTTGACGATGTCCTGGCAGTCGTCGAACACGCCCTGCACCGCCAGGTTGAAGATGTTCGGGTCCTGCAGGCTGAACATCTGCGCGGTCTGGAACGCGCTCATCTTGTTGTGCGGGCTCAGCATGAACACACGGATGCCGCGCTTGCCGCGCATCGCGTATTCGGCCGCGCTGCCGGTATCGCCCGACGTCGCGCCCAGGATATTGAGCTCCTGTCCGGCGCGCGCCAGCGCGTACTCGAACAGGTTGCCCAGCAGCTGCATCGCCATGTCCTTGAACGCGAGCGTCGGTCCATTGGACAGGCCGAGCAGGTACAGCGGTGCGCCAGCCTCGTCGCCGAGCTTGCGCAGCGGCGTGATGTCGGCGGTGTTGTCGCCGGCGCGCGCGTTGCAGTAGACCTCGGGCGTGTACGTCTTGCGCGTCAGCGCGCGCAGGTCCTCGGCCGGAATGTCGTCGCAGAACCTGGCCAGGATCTCGTAGGCCAGATCCGCGTACGACAGCTTGCGCCACGACTCGAGCTCGTCGGCGCTGACCTGCGGATATTGCTGCGGCAGATACAGGCCGCCGTCCGGCGCCAGGCCGCCCAGCAGGATCTCGGAGAAGGTTTGCGGCACGTCATGGCCGCGGGTCGACTTGTAGTTCATCGTGATGGTGGCCTGCCGGGCCGTGCCGTGCCCGGTGCGGGCGGCGGCGCGGCCATCGGTGCGGCTTCAGTTCAGTTCTTCCATGCGCAGGCGGGTGACGCCCGACAGCACCGTGGGCAGCGCCTCGATCTTGGCGATGGCCGCGTTGACCTGCTTCTCGCGCGCCAGGTGCGACAGCATGATGATATCGGTCTGCGGTTCGCCCTCGCGCGACTCCTTCTGCAGCATCGCATCGATCGAGATGCCCGAATCGGCCAGGATGCGGGTGATGTCGGCCAGCACGCCGGTCTGGTCCGACACGCGCATGCGCAGATAGTAGCTGCTGGTGACTTCCTCGATCGGCAGCACCGGCACGCTGGACAGCTCGTCCGGCTGGAACGCCAGGTGCGGCACGCGGTGCTCCGGATCGGCGGTATGCAGGCGGGTCACGTCGACCAGGTCGGCGATCACCGCAGACGCGGTCGGCTCGGCGCCGGCGCCCTTGCCGTAGTACAGCGTGGCGCCGACGGCGTCTCCCTGCACCAGCACCGCGTTCATCGCGCCCTCGACGTTGGCGATCAGCCGCGAGGCAGGCACCAGCGTCGGATGCACGCGCAGCTCGATGCCGTCCTCGCGGCGGCGCGTCAGGCCCAGCAGCTTGATGCGGTAGCCCAGTTCCTCGGCGTACTGGATGTCGATCGCGGACAGCCGCGTGATGCCCTCGACGTGGGTCTTGTCGAACTGCACCGGCATGCCGAAGGCGATCGCGCTCATCAGCGTGATCTTGTGCGCGGCGTCGACGCCCTCGATGTCGAAGGTCGGGTCGGCCTCGGCATAGCCCAGCCGCTGGGCTTCCTTCAGCACGGTGTCGAAGTCCAGGCCCTTGTCGCGCATCTCGGACAGGATGAAGTTGGTGGTGCCGTTGATGATGCCGGCGATCCACTGAATGCGGTTGGCGCTCAGGCCTTCGCGCAGCGCCTTGATGATCGGAATGCCGCCGGCCACCGCCGCCTCGAACGCGACCATCACGCCCTTGCTGCGCGCGGCCTCGAAGATCTCGTTGCCGTGCACGGCCAGCAGCGCCTTGTTGGCGGTCACCACATGCTTGCCGTTGGCGATCGCCTGCAGCACCAGCTCGCGCGCGATGCCATAGCCGCCGATCAGTTCGACCACGATGTCGATGTCGGGGTGGCTGACCACCTCGCGCGCATCGGCCACCACCTGGACCTGCCCACCGGTCAGCTCACGCGCGCGCTCGGTGTTCAGGTCGGCCACCATCGTAATCTCGATACCACGGCCCGCGCGGCGGCGGATCTCCTCCTGGTTGCGCTTGAGCACGTCGAACGTGCCGCTACCGACGGTACCGATGCCGAGCAGGCCTACTTTGATGGGGTTCATGGTCAATCAGATTCCAGTTTGCAAATGGGGAAGCGCGACGGAGCGTGGGTTCGGAGCCGGCCGCAGCCGCAGCCGCAACCAGTGAGTCGGTCAGGCCGTCGCGCCGTGTCGTTTTCGATAGGACTCGAGGAAGCGGCCGACGCGGCCGATCGCTTCGCGCAGATCCTCTTCGTGCGGCAGGAAGACGATGCGGAAATGGTCCGGCCTGGCCCAGTTGAAGCCGGTGCCCTGCACCAGCAGCACCTTCGATTCCTGCAGCAGCTCGTAGATGAATTCCTGATCGTCCTGGATCGGATACATCGACAGGTCGAGCTTCGGAAACAGGTACAGCGCCGCCTTCGGCTTGACGCAGGTCACGCCGGGGATCTGCGTGATCAGCTCGTAGGCCAGGTCGCGCTGGCGGCGCAGGCGCCCGCCCTCGGCCACCAGGTCGTTGATGCTCTGGTAGCCGCCCAGCGCGGTCTGGATCGCCCACTGGCCCGGCACGTTGGCGCACAGGCGCATCGACGACAGCATGTTCAGGCCTTCGATATAGTCGTGCGCCGGACGCTTGTCGCCCGACACGACCATCCAGCCGGCGCGGTAGCCGCAGGAGCGGTAGTTCTTCGACAGGCCGTTGAACGTCACGGTCAGCACATCGGTCGACAGCGCGGCGATCGACGTGTGCGTATGGCCGTCGTACAGCACCTTGTCGTAGATCTCGTCGGCGAAGATGATCAGCCCGTGCTGGCGCGCGATCGCGACGATCTCGCGCAGCAGCTCGTCCGAGTACAGCGCCCCGGTCGGGTTGTTCGGGTTGATCACGACGATGGCCTTGGTGTTCGGCGTGATCTTCGCGCGGATGTCGTCCAGGTCCGGCATCCAGTCGTTGGCCTCGTCGCACAGGTAGTGCACCGGGGTGCCGCCCGACAGGCTGACCGCGGCGGTCCACAGCGGGTAGTCCGGCGTGGGCACCAGCACCTCGTCGCCGTTGTTCAGCAGCGCGTTCATCGACATCACGATCAGCTCGGACGCGCCGTTGCCGACATAGATGTCGTCCAGACCGACGCCATGGATGTTCTTCTGCTGGGTGTAGTGCATGATCGCCTTGCGCGCGGCGAAGATGCCCTTCGAATCCGAGTAGCCCGCCGAGTTCGGCAGGTTGCGCATCATGTCCTGCTGGATCTCCTCCGGCGCATCGAAGCCGAACACGGCCAGGTTGCCGATATTGAGCTTGATGATCTTGTGCCCTTCTTCCTCCATCTGCTTGGCCTTCTCCAGCACCGGGCCGCGGATGTCGTAGCAGACGTTGTTCAGCTTGTTGGATTTCTGGATCGGTTTCACGGCGTGGTCGGGCAGGAGTCTGGCGGAGACAAAGGGAGCGAGGGGCCGCCGGTTCGTGCGGCGGCGAACAGGGAATCTGCGTAAAACAGGGGATCGTCCGGAGCGCGCTTCGCTGCACTGCGGGGCGATGCGGAGGCAGCGCGGCCGGCAGGAAGGCAAAGGCTATAATTTAGCGGATTATGACAGACTTCGGGCAGGGATCTTGCGATGCAGCGTGGGCAAGCGCGACCGCCAGCGCCCCGCTCCGGCCTGCCGGCCGCCGCTGCGCCGACAAGGCTCCGGACACGCTGCTGACCCGCTCCCTATTCGATTCCCTTCCCGATTCGCTTCCCGATCCCCGCAAGGTTCCCCCGTGAAACTCCATGCCGACCAGCCCAACGCCATGAACACCGTCACGGCGTATGGCCCGGGCTATATCGAGATCAACAAGGTGCGCTACACCACCTCCGTGCTGGTGATGCCCGAGGGCGAGGTACGGCCCTGGCCGGTCCAGCGCTTCGAGGACCTGGCCGCGGACCAGTTCGAGGGGCTGCTCGACCATGCCCCCGAGGTGGTGCTGCTCGGCACCGGCGACCGCCTGCGCTTTCCGCACCCGCGCCTGACCGCCGCGCTATCCCGCCGCCATATCGGCGTCGATGCGATGGACATGCCGGCGGCCTGCCGCACCTACAACATCCTGATGGCCGAAGGCCGCAAGGTGGCGGCGGTGCTGCTGCTCGAAGACGCGCCCGCCGGCGGGTAAGGGCGCCGCCGCCACCGGTCCGCCGATGTCTGCCCGACGCCACGCTTGAACTATGCCGACGCGCCCTCATTTGCCGTGAGCATGGCCATGCCCGCCTTCCCCGCCCCCCTCGACCGGCCTTTGCCCGAGCCGGCGCGGGGCCAGTTCCCGGCAAGCCGATTTCCCCAGCGCCGCTTCCTCCAGGAGCCATAAGAATGACAGTGAGTCTCAACCAGGCCGTTCCCGATTTCAGCGCACCGGCCACCGGCGGCACCTTCCGCCTCGCCGACTACCGCGGCAAGACGGTGGTGCTGTACTTCTATCCGAAGGACAACACCCCCGGCTGCACCAACGAGGCGATGGACTTCCGCGATCAGCACGAGGCCTTCGAGGCCGCTGGCGCCGTGGTGTTCGGCATCTCGCGCGACAGTATGAAATCGCACGAGAACTTCAAGGCCAAGCTGGAGCTGCCGTTCGAACTGATCTCGGATGCCGACGAGGCGCTGTGCCAGCAGTTCGATGTCATCAAGATGAAAAAGCTCTATGGCAAGGAGGTGCGCGGCATCGAGCGCAGCACCTTCGTGATCGACGGCAAGGGCAAGCTGCGCCACGAACTGCGCGGCATCAAGGTACCCAGCCACGTCGACGAAGTGCTCGAACTGGTGCGCGCGATGTGACGTTCACCTGGGCAATTGCCAAACGGAAATCGTTCGGATACATTGCCCCGTAATGAGTTCAGATTCTGGTTGCCACGCTGCTTCTCCCCTCCGGCCCAGGCGCACGATGCCCAGGGCCGGTAGCGGAACTGCCGTGCCGTCCGCCCGCACAAGACAAGCCGCCTCGCCCGCTCAACGGGCCCGGCGGCTTTTTCGTCTGTGCGCGGCCCCGCCCCGTTTTCCCTCCCCCTGAAAGGAACGCCCAGCATGCCGCTGCCGACCATGCCCGCCAAGCCTGCACAACTGCTGGACCCGAGCGAGTTCGCTCCGGTTGCAAGGTTGACCAAGTCCGCGACGCAGGCAAAAAAGCCCGTTCCGGCCCTGGAACGCGTGGCCCTGCTTGAAAGCGGACCCAGCGAAGTCGCCGCGCCCGCGGTGCAGGCCCGTGCCGCCGGCACCCGAGCCCGCGCCAAGGACATGCCCGGCGCACCGGTGGCGACCACGCCGGCCCCGCCCGTATCGCTGGTCAAGACCAGCACCGGCACCACCGGCCGCCGCCAGCGCAAGGACACCGGTCCCGCCAAGCTGTTCGTGCTCGACACCAATGTGCTGATGCACGATCCGACCTCGCTGTTCCGCTTCGAAGAGCACGACATCTATCTGCCGATGATGACGCTCGAGGAGCTGGACAACCACAAGAAGGGGATGAGCGAAGTCGCCCGCAACGCGCGCGCGGTCAGCCGCACGCTCGACGCGCTGGTGGCCGGCACCGACGGCGTGCTCGACGAAGGCTTGCCGCTGGCCAAGCTGGGCAACCGCGACGCGCAGGGAACGCTGTTCTTCCAGACCCGCCTGAACGACACCAAGCTGCCGGAAGGCCTGCCCGAGGGCAAGGCCGACAACCAGATCCTGGCGGTGGTCAGCGCGCTGCGGCAGCAGCATCCCGAGCGCGACGTCGTGCTGGTGTCCAAGGACATCAACATGCGGATCAAGGCCCGGGCGCTGGGCCTGCCGGCCGAGGACTATTTCAACGACCAGGTCCTCGAGGACAAGGACCTGCTGTACTCGGGCGTGATGGTGCTGCCCAACGATTTCTGGACCAGGCACGGCAAGGGCGTCGAGAGCTGGCAGGACCCGAAGACCGGCGCGATGTTCTACCGGCTGACCGGCCCGCTGGTGCCCTCCTTCCTGGTCAACCAGTTCGTCTACCTCGAACCGATGGACGGCAGCCTGCCGCTGTATGCGCAGGTCAAGGAGATCAATGGCAAGACCGCGCTGCTGCAGACGCTGAAGGACTACACGCATCACAAGAACAACGTCTGGAGCGTGACCGCGCGCAACCGCGAGCAGAACTTCGCGCTGAACCTGCTGATGAATCCCGACATCGACTTTGTCACGCTGCTCGGCCAGGCCGGTACCGGCAAGACGCTGCTGGCGCTGGCCGCGGGGCTCGAGCAGGTGCTGGACCAGAAGCTGTACAACGAGATCATCGTGACGCGCGCCACCGTGCCGGTCGGCGAGGACATCGGCTTCCTGCCCGGCACCGAGGAAGAGAAGATGCAGCCGTGGATGGGCGCGTTCGACGACAACCTCGAGGTGCTGCAGAAGAGCGACGACAGCGCCGGTGAATGGGGGCGCGCCGCGACGCAGGAACTGATCCGCTCGCGCATCAAGGTCAAGAGCATGAACTTCATGCGCGGCCGCACCTTCGTCAACAAGTTCGTCATCATCGACGAGGCGCAGAACCTGACGCCCAAGCAGATGAAGACGCTGGTCACGCGCGCGGGCCCCGGCACCAAGATCGTCTGCCTCGGCAACATCGCGCAGATCGACACGCCGTACCTGACCGAGGGCTCGTCGGGCCTGACCTTCGTGGTCGACCGCTTCAAGGGCTGGAGCCACAGCGGCCATATCACGCTGGCCCGCGGCGAGCGTTCGCGCCTGGCCGACCACGCGGCGGACGTGCTGTGAGCGGACCGACGCAAGCGATGCGAGCCGATCGCTGGCGGCGCGGCTGCCGCGCGCTGATTCCCTATGTGGTGGCGACGGGCGCGGCCACCGCGCCCGGCCTGCTGCGCGCGCAGGCCATCTCCGAACCGGCCGCGGCGCCACCGCCCGGCGCTGTCCAGCCATCGATGCAGACGCCCACGCCTGCCCCTGCACCGGTGGCCGCTCCACCGGTCAACGAACCGGTGATCCGCACCGTCGGCGCGGTCAGCTATGTCTGCGGCGGCGTCGGCGAGGACGAGCAGCGCCGGCTCGCCGCACGCCAGAAGCAGTTCAACATGGGCGTGCTGTTTACGCAGGGCGCGAGCGGCGAATATCTGGCCGACGTCGAAGTCCGACTGATGCGCGAAGGCCACGAAGTGGCGCGATTTCGTACCGAAGGGCCGCGCTGCCTGATCAAGGCGCCGGAGGGCCGCTACAATGTGCACGCCACTTACAACGGCCAGCCCAAGTCCATGACCGTCGGCACCGGCACCTACGACGCGCAGTTGCGCTGGTAGCCATCCGGGCATCGCGGGCAGCGATGCCCCGGTCGATGGACCCGCACCGGCTGGCTCCCCAGTCCATGCGATCGACCAGCACCGGCCTTCTTTCTTCGCTTCTTTCGATCCCATCGCTGCGGTCGCCGCGCTCGGCGGCAATCGGCACGCGCCCGCTGC
>NZ_AMPR02000127.1:0-8358 GCF_000307735.3 Cupriavidus sp. HPC(L)
TCCGCGGACGGCGACGACCCGCTGGCGATCGCGCATCCGACGCTGGCCGCGGTGGTCGCCGAGCGCCTGCGGCACTTGATCATCGACGGCACGCTGGTACCCGGCGTCTGGCTCAACGAGCGCGATCTGTGCGAGCGGCTGCGCGTCTCGCGCACGCCGCTGCGCGAGGCCTATCGGATCCTTGCCGCCGACGGGCTCGTGATGCTGCTGCCCAAGCGCGGCGCGCAGGTGATCGCGATGTCCGAGCGCGATGTCGCCGATGTGTTCGACGTGCTCGCCGTGCTGGAAGGACTGACCGGAAGGCTGGCCGCCGAGAAGGCCAGCGACGAGGAGCTGGCGCAGATTGCCCGGCTGCATCGCGCGATGCTGGACGCCTACGCCGCCCGCGATCTGCACGCCTACTACGAGGCCAGCATGGGCACCCATCTTGCGATCAGCGCTGCCGCCCATAACCCCACCCTGGCGGACACGCATCGCCGGCTCAATCTGCGCGTGCAGAACCTGCGCTTCCGCTCGAACCAGGACCAGGACGAATGGGCCCACGGCGTGGAAGACCACCAGCGCTTCGTCACCGCGCTGCTGGCGCGCGATGGCGCCATGGTCGAGACGCTGATGCGCGAACACGCGCTGCAGAAGAAGGCAGTGGCGATGCGCGCGGCGCGCGAGCGCGAGGCCGCCGCGGCGCGATAGTCGCAAACAGTTATTTCGGCTGTAACGCCGCATTACGCGGCGAGCGCGGCCTCATCACCGGCCGCATGCGGGCAAGACAGGAACAACGGCCGCTATCTTCGGCCGGCAATGGCGTGGCCGTTCGCCGCCAGGGTATCCACGGCAGTCTCCAAGGTCTGCCCGCTTGTGAGACTGGCTTACAACTGCATCCGTCCAGGACCGTTCCAGATCGCTACAGTCGAGCCATGTTCAACGCGCCGCCAAGCCGGGCAGCGCATCAGGAGAAAAACATGACTCGCCAATTGCTGATCGCACTCGGAACGCTGGCCGCCGGCGCGATGTTCGGTCTTGTCTCGCCCGCCCAGGCGCATTCGGACCGCCACGATCATCGGCATGGCTACCATCGGCACGAGCACTATCGTCCGGCTCCGCCGCATGTGCGGCACCGCCACCATCGCCACGACTACCATCGCTACCATGCGCGTCCGCACCACGGCCATGGCCATTACGTATCGCGCCCGGGACACCGCTATGTGCCCGAGCGCTGGGTCCGGGACTCGCACGGGCATGTCGTGCGGCGCCCCGGGTATTGGGCCCGCTAAGGGGCGGCAGACGAATCGGCCTGCGGGTGCGCGCATGAACGGCCGCGCAGCCGCAAGGTCATCAGCACCGCCAGCGCGGCGGCAAGCGTTCCGACCATGAAGACCTGCGCGTGGCCGAACTGGTCGGCGACCCAGCCCGCCAACGGACCGGTCGCGCCGTAAGCGAGGTCCTGGAACGCCGCGAAGCCGCCGATCGCGGTACCGCGCAGATGCGCGGGCACGCGTCTGACCGCCTCCAGCCCCATCGACGGGAACACCATCGAGCAGCCGATGCCGGTCAGCAACGCGCCGATCATCGCCACGCCGGGCCCGGGTGCGAGCCACAGCATCGCCTGTCCCGCGGCTTCGACCAGCAGCGAGACCAGCGCCACCGGCACTGCGCCGAACCGGTCCGGCAAGGTGCCGCACAGCAGGCGAATCGCGACAAAGCCCAGGCCGAAACAGGTCAGGCCGTAGCCGGCGCCATGCCAGCCATTGGCCAGGAAATACAGCGGGAAGAAGGCGCCCAGCGCGGCGAAGCCGATGCCCTGCAGGCCGACCACGACGCCTGGTTGCCAGATGCGTCCCAGCACCTGCACGAACGGCGGGCGCGGTCCCGTCTTCGGCGGTGCAGCTGGTTTCGTTCGCCACAGCATCAGCGCGCCGAGCACCGGCATGGCGACGCAGACCAGCATCAGCCCGGCAAAGCCGCAGCGCTCCAGCAGCCAGAGCCCCACCGGCCCGCCCGCGGCGAACGCGCCGTACATGCCGGTGCCGACCAGCGCCATCACCAGGCCCGAGCGCGCCGGTCCCATCGTCGCCATGCCCCAGGCGAGCATGCCGACCAGCGCCGCGCTTTCGCCAAGCCCGAGCAGCAGCCGGCCCGCGAGCAGCACCGCATAGGCGGCCGTGCCGTGGCCGAGCGATGGCAACGACGACCACCAGCACAACAGCGCGGCGAGCGCGTACAGGAAGAGACCGCGGAACATCGCGGCCTTGCCGCCGCGTTCGTCGGCCAGCCGTCCGGCCCAGCCGCGGCTCAGGATCGTCGACAGGAAGGCAATGCCGACGGCCAGGCCGGAGCCGACATTGCCCATGCCCAGGGCCTGCACGACATGGAGCGCCACGGCGGGCATCGCCATGGCGACAGCGAGGTAGGTAAGAAACAGCGCGACGGTCATCCAGACCAGCCGGCGCAGCGAAGAATCTTGCAGGACGTTCGACATCGACCGCCACTCCTTCACAGAGAGGGCGGCACCGGAACGGTCGACGGACGGGAAACGACGCAGACGCGAGGGATGACGCAAGCGGCCAACGCACACCGCCAGTCGGCACGCGGGTGCCGCTGGTGATGCGTTGATTCACGTAAACGCTTACGGCCGCGCCGCCCGGAACATCGTTGTCGAGAACGACGTCGGGAACGCAGCGGGGGCGATTCTAACCGCGTTCCCGGCGCGCACAATAAAAAACCCTCGCCTCAACGAGGCGAGGGTTTGCGTGCCGGCGCGTATCGCGCCGAGGCAGGCCGGGGATGCGGGCCGATTACAGCGCCGCGTCCTTCAGCTTCTTCAGCGCGCGGACCTTGACCTTGACCGAGGCCGGCTTGGCAGCGAACCACTGCTCCTGGCCGGTGAACGGGTTCTTGCCGAAACGCTTCTTGGTGGCGGGCACTTGCACGGCGGTGACCTTCAGCAGGCCGGGCAGCGTGAATTCGCCCGCGCCCTTCTTGTTCAGCGCGCCGATCATGGTGCTTTCCAGCTGCGCCAGCACGGTCTTGACCGTCTTCGGATCGAGCTCGGTCTGCGCGACCAGGTGCGACACCAGGCTGGACTTGTTGAAGGTGTCCTTCAGCGGCTTGGGCGTCGGCGCTGCGGCCGGCGCAGCCTTCTTGGCGGCCTTCACCGGAGCGGCGGCCTTCTTGGCGGGCGCCTTGGCGGCGGTCTTGGTTGCTGCAGTCTTCGCGGTCGGTTTAGCTTTGGTGGCCATATCGATGTCGTGAACAGGTTCAATGTTGGAGCGCAGTACCGTCGGATGCCGCCGGGCAGCGCCGCGCACAGAATAGCAAAACGCGCGAACGGTGCCTATTTTCAAGGGGTTTTCGGCGTGATTTGGCGGTTGGGCCGTGCAATGTGTCGCGCGGATGCCACCATCCTCGCGGTCGTCGCCGTCGCGATGCCATGCGCGCTCCGATCCGGTGCCCCGATCAGCGGCGTTGCGCGACCCAGATCCCGGCCACGATCGCGGCCAGTCCGACCCCGTGATACCAGTTCGGCCACTCGCCGAGCAGCAGCGTGGACAGGATCGCGGCGAAGGCCGGCGTCAGCGTGACGAAGAACACCGGCAGCTGCGCGCCGGCGCGCGCGACCGCGCGATCCCAGGCGAAATACGCGAGCAGCGACGGCACCGTGGCGACGTAGGCCAGGATGCCGAAGGTGCTGGGGCTCCAGACGATGGTCTGGCCGGCGATGCCCAGCTCCCAGGCGACGAAGGGCACGCTGACCACCACGCCGGCGACGATCTGCGCGTACAGCAGCACGATCAGCGGCAGCGCCGGCCGCTGCTTGCGCAGCAGCCACGTATAACCGCTCCAGGCGAGCGTCGCCGCCAGCATGAACAGGTCGCCGGGCACGAAGTCGAGCTGCGCGAGCCGGCCCAGTTCGCCGCGCACCAGCACGAACGTCACGCCGACCAGGCACAGCAGCGCGCCCGTGATATGGCTGCGCGTGGCCGGCTCGCGGAAGAACGTCACGCCGACTGCCAGCAGGAACAGCGGCATCGACGCGCCGATCAGCGTCACGTTGATCGGCGTCGACGTCGTCAGCGCCAGATATTGCAGCGCGTTATAGCTGGCGATCGACAGCACGCCGAGCGCAAGGATCAGCCCCGCGTGGCGCCGCAGCGCCGCCGCGTGCTCGCGCACGCCGCTCCACGCCAGCGGCGTCAGCAGCAGCCCGGCCAGCAGCCAGCGCAGGAAGTTCAGCGTGATCGGCGGCACGGCACCGGCCGCCAGATGGCCGACGATGGCGTTGCCGGCCCAGCTCAACGGCGGGAAGGCCAGCAGGAAGAGGGTCAGCCAGCCGGCGCGCGAGCCGGCGATCGGGGAGGTGGGCATACGAAAGGAGGGCGCGAACGCGCAGGCGTCGGTGCCGGCGGCGCGGTGGCGTGGACACTGGAGCGCGCATTATGCCGCCAACAGTGGCTTCGGACGCGCCAGGCCCCGCATTTTCAGGGGGATTGCAAGCTCGCAACCCTACCGGCGTGCTACCCCCGATCGGGGATGGCGTATTCAACCTCGGTTACCGCAGAGTGCAACCGAAATCAGTACGGCGGCGGAGCGTTAGGGCATACCATGTCCGCTTTCCGCCGGTCTGGCAGCTCAAACGGTCACGCCATGTACGCCATCCTGCCCGCCTTCGTCTCGTCGATCTTTCTCGGTTACGGCCTCTACGTGCTGGTGACGAGGGGCGTCACGCGCCTGACCACGACCTTCTTCCTGATGTGCGCGACCACGTTCGCGTGGCAGGGCACCTGGGCCTTCCTGTTCCAGACCACGCATCCCGACGTGGCGCTGCTGCTGGCCAAGGTCGGCTATCTGTTCATCGTCTTCCTGCCGACCACCTTCTATCACTTCATCACCGAGGTCACCGAGCGCCGCGGCGAGCGGCCGTGGCTGCTGGTGTCCTACGGCATGTCGCTGCTGCTGGCGGTGGTGTTGCTGGTATCCGATCGGCTGGTCTCCGACTACTACATCTACAGCTTCGGCAACTACCCGCGCGCCGGGATCCTGCATCCGATCCATGTCGCCCAGACCGTGCTGCTGGCGCTGCGCAGCGGCTGGCTGCTGCTCGATGCGCGCCGCGACGCGGTGGGCGAGAAGCGCCAGCGGCTGACGCTGTGCCTGTGGAGCCTGGGCCTGTATTCGCTGGCGGCGATCGACTATGCGGTCAACTACGGCCACGACATCTATCCGCCGGGCGTGGTCTTCATCGCCGTGAGCCTGGGCATCATCGCGCTGTCGATCGTGCGCTACGACCTGATGCATCCGTACTCGCTGGCCGCTACCGTGGCCCACGAGGTGCGCACGCCGCTGGCGACCATCCGCATGCAGACGCAGGAGCTGGCGGTCGCCTGGCCGACCGTGCTGGATGGCTACCGCCGCGCCGTCGAGCACGGCCTGATCGAGGACAGCCTGCGCCCCGGCCAGCTAGAGCGGCTGCCGACGCTGCTTCGCGCGATCCGGAGCGAGGTCGATGGCACGCAGGCGGTGATCGAGATGGCGCTGGCGTCGATCACGCTGGAGCGGCTGGACCGCGGCAGCTTCGTGCCGCACGGCGTTGCCCATTGCGTCGAGTCCGCGCTGGAGCGCTATCCGTTCCGCCCCGGCGAACGCGAGCGGGTTTCCGTGCAGTCGATACCGGCCGGCTGGCGCTTCCGCGGTTCCGACACGCTGCTGGTCTACGTGCTGTTCAATCTGCTGAAGAACGCGCTGCAGGCGATGCGCGCGCACCAGCGTGAGGCCCGCGACGGCGGGCGCATCGAGATCTCCGCGTGCGAATCGGGCGGCTTCTATCAGCTGCGCGTGCGCGATACCGGTCCCGGCATTCCGGCGGACGTGCTGCCGCGCATCTTCGATCCGTTCTTCTCGACCAAGCCGCACGGCAGCGGTGCCGGCATGGGGCTGGCGTTCTGCCGGCGCGTGATGGAGGCCTTCGGCGGCCGCATCGACTGCGCATCGGCGCCCGGCCGGCATACCGTCTTCACGCTGCATCTGCCGGTCGCCGTGGCGGCCGAGCCGCCGGAGCCGGCGAACGCGGCGGCCTCGATCGGCCCGCTCGAGACGCTGGAGCGGATCGAGCCGATGCAGCCGATCCAGCCTATCCAGCCGCTCGGCCACGGCACGGCCGCCTGACGCGACGGCCGTGCCGCGGGGTCAGCCCGAGCGGCGGACCTGCTCCGCTACTAGTTGGCCAGCACCGGCGCGCTCACCTCATACTCCTTGACCCGCTCGACGATCTCCTTCGGGAATCGCGCGATCCGCTTCTCCTTGTCGGCGAACACGATCTGCTGGTAGCCCAGCGACACCGGCCGCTCGTCGACGCAGAAGCGGAACAGCAGATACGCCGAGCACTGCTTGACCTGGAAGGTGTTCAGGTAGCAGTCCACACGCTGGAACGGGAAGGTCTCCTCGACATATTCCTGGTGCGCGCGCTTGGTCACGAAGACGCCGCCCGCGGCCAGCAGATTGCCGTGGATGCATTCGTGGAACCAGCGCTCGCGGCAGATGCCCTGCCATTCGAAATAGCGCGCGAAGTAGGTGTTCATGAAGGCGTTGGAATCCTTCAGATAGATGTCGATCGTGTGGTGGAACGTCTTGCGGGGAGGGGTTTCGACCTGGTCCTGCGCCAGCTGGCCGGTACCGCGGTTCAGGATGTGGGGAATCACGTCACGCATCAACATGGAAAAAGCTCCTGGATCAATGGCTGCGAGCGGCAGCCTCGCTTGCCCCCGGGGGAGAGGGGGCATGGCGCATTCTGGCCGCAGACCCTGCACGGACGTCACCCAACCTTTGCGGGTAGACGAGAAGCGGCGCACGTAAGCGGAACTTGCCATTGCCGTCCCGCCGCTGACTGCGTGATGCCGCACCAACCCGCGGTAAACCCTAGTGGTATAGGTAACTAGACCTTATTACAGTGGCAGTTCGCCGAGCCCGCTCATCCAGTCCGCTCACTGAGTCCGCTCACTGAGTCCGTTTCCCGCGGCCGCGCGTGCGTTTGCATCGTGCCTGTCCGCTGCCCTGCGCCGCGCTTCGGCCCACCGTCTGCCACCCATCGATGTCCGATTCCCTGTCCTCGACCGAACTGTTGTCGCGCAGCCGCGAGCCGGTCTATCTGCAGCTGGCGACCATCTTTCGCCGCCGCATCGAGAGCGGGGTCTGGCGTCCCGGCGAACGGATACCGTCGCTCGAGGACCTGTGCCGGCAATACGGGGTCGCGCGCATGACGATGCACCACGCGCTGTCGGTGCTCGACGACGAAGGCCTGGTCGCGCGCTCGCGCGGGCGTGGCACCTTCGTCAAGGGCGGCTGCAAGCGCCGCCGGCCGGTGTCGCTTCCGGTCACCTGGGGCCAGGCGGTCCAGGTCGGCGAGCAGCTCGGCACCGAGGCGCTGGTCGAGTCGGCGGGCAGCGTGCCGTTGCCGGACGAGCTGGGCCTGCCCTGCGAGGCCGAGCGCGCGTGCGCCTACCATTTCCTGCGCCGGCTGCACCGGCTCGACGGCCGGCCCTTCGCGATCGGCGAGGTCTATATCGAGGAAGGCCTGTTCGCCCGCAACCCGCGCGCGTTCCGGCAGGGCGCGTCGGTGCCGGTGCTGGACCGCTTTCCGGGGCTGCGGGTATCGAGCGCGCGGCAGCGGCTGTCGATCATCGCGGCCGGCGCGGAATCGGCCGCGGCGCTGGCGCTGCCGGTGGGCGCGCCGGTGGCCGAACTGCGCCGCCATGCGTGCGCCGATGGCGTGATCGTCTATTACGCGCGCATCGAATTTCCGACCGAATACGTCTGCCTCGACTTCGACCTGCTCGACCCCGGCGGCCTGGCCGGATGATGGCGAAAGCCGGCGCACCGAATCCGCACCGATCCCCCAACCGATTTCAATTCGACCGACCTGACACCAAGGAAGCGCGCAATATGGAGACCAACCCCACCCAGCAAGCCGGGCAGACGCTGAACGGCGCCGAGAGCCTGGTCAAGACCCTGCTCGCCTGCGGCGTCGATACCTGCTTCGCCAATCCGGGTACCAGCGAGATGCATTTCGTTGCGGCGCTCGACCGCATCCCCGGCATGCGCTGCGTGCTGGGTTTGTTCGAGGGCGTGGTGACGGGCGCCGCCGACGGCTATGCCCGCATGGCCGACAAGCCGGCGGCGACGCTGCTGCATTGCGGACCCGGTCTCGCCAACGGCCTGGCCAATCTGCACAACGCGCGCCGCGCGCAGACGCCGATCGTCAATATCATCGGCGACCAGGCCACCTATCACCGTCCGCTCGATGCGCCGCTGACAGCCGACACCGAGGGCTGGGCGCGTCCCGTATCGGTCTGGACCCGCACCGCGCAG
>NZ_AMPR02000126.1:0-8396 GCF_000307735.3 Cupriavidus sp. HPC(L)
CAGCCGCCGCGCCGATCGTCTGCGCTTCGCCGGCCGCGCCGCCCTGGCCGCCGATCAAGCCGCCCAGCAGCGAGCCGAGATCGAGTCCGCCACCGCCACCGGCCAGCCCGCCGAGGATGCCGCCCAGGCCGCCGGCCATGCCGCCCGGATCCTGCGTCGCTTCCGCGCCGCCTTGACGGCCGCGCATCGCCAGCATCGCCAGCAGGCCGAGCGCCAGCATCATCTTCGGATTCATGCCGGACTGGCCGGATTCGCCGGCCTGCGCCGGGTTGGTTTGGCCGAGCACGCCGCCAAGCACACTATCGAGCAGTCCCATCTTCAGCTCCTTGTTGTTGATTCATTTATCGGACCGGCCGGTGCCATGCTGCGGACCGGCTCGGTCGATAGCGGTCGACGGCGCGGTGCCGTCAGAATCCGCCCAGCAGCGCATTGAGCGCGGCCAGGCAGGCCAGACCGGCGGTCTCGGTGCGCAGGATGCGCGGTCCGAGCGACACCGCCGTGAAACCTTGCGCCAGCGCGGCGCGTTCTTCCTCGGGCGACAGTCCGCCTTCGGGGCCGATCAGCAACGTGACGCCGCCGGCAATCCATTCGTCACGGTGCGCCTGGGCCAGCGCCACCAGCGTCGATTCGGCGCGCGGCGATACCAGCAGCCGCTGTCCCGCATCGGCCGGGATCGCCGCCAGCCACGACTCCAAGTTAGCCACCGGCGATACCGCCGGCAAGCGGTTGCGCCCGCATTGTTCGCAGGCCGCGGTGACCAGCGCCTGCCAGTGTGCGTGGCGCTTCTGCGCACGTTCGCCGCTGAGCCGCACCACCGCGCGCGCGGTCTGCAGCGGCTGGATCGCGCCGACGCCGAGCTCGACTGCCTTCTCGATCAGCCAGTCCATCTTGTCGCCGCCGGCAATGCCCTGGGCCAGCGTGACGCGGAACGGCAGCTCGCATTCGGCGGCGTCGCGCGCGCCGACCTGCGCGGTCGCGCTGCGCTTGCCGATGTCGACCAGCGTCGCGGCATGGCTGCCGCCGCGTCCGTCGAACAGCGTGATCGGTTCGCCAGGATGCAGGCGCAGCACCTGAACATGGCGGACCACCGCCTCGGGAAGCGGCAGCAGGGTATCGGCGGCAAGCGGTTGATCGACGTAAAAGCGCGGTGGCATCGAATCCAGGGGAAATCGGTCAGGCGGGGAGGGCCCGCCGCGGCGGGCGCGACATGGGTGTCATGCGCGCCGTCGCGGCAGCGGGCCCGGCATCGGACGGTCAGGCGGCCTGCGAGCCGGTGGCGGCGGCGACAGCCTGGTCCAGCGGCCGTGCGAAGCCCCAACGGTAGCCGTCGAGGTCCTCGACCATGCAATAGCGGTCGCCCCAGAACTGGTCGCCCGGGGCCATCAGGCTGATCGCGCCGGCCGCCACCGCGCGCCCATGCATCGTGTCGACATCGTCGCAGTACAGGTAGAAGGTCTGCGGGCACTCGAAGCCGGTCGAGCGCGGCGTGCGTGCGGTGCTGCCCCAGGCGCCCTCGGGGGCGAACATCACGACCAGCTCGCCGTGATAGTGCATCTCGGCATGGGTCGGCACGCCGTTCTCGTCGACCACATTGCCGGGCACGAAGCCGAAGGCGCGGCTGTAGAAGTCGAGCGCGCGGCGTGCGTCGCCGACCGTCAGGTAGGGAATCAGCCAGGGCGTGTTGGCAGGTTTGGTCATGATCGTGTCCTCCCGGATTCCGTGCGGCGTGGCCGCCGGGCTCCACGGTGGCGGGTATCGCGCGCGAAGCGAACGCCGGACGAGCGCCGCGCCTGCCTTGCCGCAAGTCCCCCCGGTGGAGCGGTCAGCCGAGCATATCACGTCGATGTGGCGCCGCCGTCGAACAGCGATTGCAGGTGGCGCGGCAGCGCGAACAGCGCCGCATGCAGGCCGGCGTGATAGCAGCGCAGCGCGCCGTCGAGCCGCCAGTCGGCGAGCCGGGCGGCCAGCATGGCAGGGTCGGCGGCCCGCACGTCGAGCGTGTCGCTGGCCACCGCGATCGCCCACAGCGCGCCATAGACGGGAATCGCCACCGTCATCGGCTGTACCAGCCGGAAATGGTCGCGCAGCCGCCGCCACAGCAGCTGCGCCGTGTCCGGGCGGTGGAAGGGCGGCCCCAGATGCAGCGACATCGCCCCGCCCGGTGCCAGGCAGTCGCGCGCCGCCTGCAGGCCGCGCGCGCTGAACAACGACGTGGCGGGGCTGCCATCGTCGGCGTCGGTCAGGTCGAATACCACCAGGTCGAAGCGGCGGCCGGCATCGCGCAGCGCCTCCATCACGGCGAGTCCGTCGCCGATCTCCAGCGTCACGCGGGGATCGTCGAAGGCGCCGTGGTGGATGCCCGGCAGCCAGCGCCGCGCCAGCTGCACGACCTCGGCATCGAGCTCGGCGACCACGACCTCGCGCATTCCCGGCAGCCGCAGCAGTTCGCGCGCCGAGCCGCCGTCGCCGCCGCCGATCACCAGCGCGCTGGCGGAGGCGCCATGGGCTACGGCCATCGGGTGGACCATTACCTCATGCTGGATGAACGCGTCGGCTTCCGCGCTCATGATGCGGCCATCGAGCCGGAACACGCGGCCGAACAGCGGATGCTCACCTATCTCGATGTGCTGATGGGGCGAGCGCACCGAGGCGCGCGGGATGACGTCGGCCAGTGTGGAGCCGACGCCTCTGGATAGCCATTCACGCCATTCGAGGCCGGCCTCGGAAGGCGCCGTCGGGGTCGCCGCCGTACCGGAAACGTCGCCTCCTTCTGGTAAAATCGCGCTTTTCCCGCCGCCAATTTCCCGCCGCATGTCTCACCTCGCACACCCAGCCACCAGCCCCTATGCCAGCCAGCCCGCGTCGCTGATGGCCAATGCGATCCGCGTCCTGGCGATGGACGCCGTCCAGCAGGCCAATTCGGGCCATCCGGGCATGCCGATGGGCATGGCCGATATCGCCGTCGCGTTGTGGAGCCGTCATCTGAAGCATAACCCGGTCAATCCGAAGTGGGCCGATCGCGACCGCTTCGTGCTGTCCAATGGCCACGGCTCGATGCTGCTGTACGCGCTGCTGCATCTGACCGGCTACGAGCTGCCGATCGAGGAGCTGAAGAACTTCCGCCAGCTGCACAGCAAGACCGCGGGGCATCCGGAATACGGCATCACGCCGGGCGTCGAGACCACCACCGGCCCGCTGGGCCAGGGCATCACCAACGCGGTCGGCATGGCGCTGGCCGAGCGGCTGCTGGGCGAGGAGTTCAACCGTCCCGGCTTCGACATCGTCAACCACTACACCTATGTCTTCCTCGGCGACGGCTGCCTGATGGAGGGCATCAGCCACGAGGCCTGCTCGCTGGCCGGCACGCTGCAGCTGAACAAGCTGATCGCGCTGTGGGACGACAACGGCATCTCGATCGATGGCGACGTCGAGCACTGGTTCTCCGACGACACCCCGAAGCGCTTCGAGGCCTATGGCTGGAACGTGATCCGCGCGGTCGACGGCCATGACGTCAACGCGATCGACGCCGCCATCGCGCAGGCCAAGGCCAGCGACAAGCCGACGCTGATCTGCTGCCGCACCGTGATCGGCAAGGGTTCGCCGAACAAGCAGGGCGGCCACGACGTGCACGGCGCCCCGCTGGGCGGCGCCGAGATCCTGGCGACGCGCGAGGCGCTGGGCTGGAGCCACGCCCCGTTCGAATTGCCGGAAGAGGTCTATGCGGCGTGGGACGCCAAGGCCAATGGCGCCGCGCTGGAGAAGGCCTGGGCTGCGCTGTTCGAGGGCTATTCGGAGCGTTATCCGTACGAAGCCGGCGAGTTCGAGCGCCGCATGCGTGGGGAGCTGCCCGGCGCGTTCGACGCCGCGGTGCAGGCCTATCTGGCCAAGTGCGAGGAAAAGGCCGAGACCATCGCCACCCGCAAGGCCAGCCAGAACGCGATCGAGGCGCTGGCGCCGGTGCTGCCCGAACTGCTCGGCGGCTCGGCCGACCTGACCGGCTCGAACCTGACCAACTGGTCGGGCAGCAAGGCGGTACGCGTCGATGCATGGGGCAACCACATCAACTATGGTGTGCGCGAGTTCGGCATGAGCGCGATCATGAACGGCCTCACGCTGCATGGGGGCTACATCCCCTACGGCGGCACCTTCCTGACGTTCTCCGACTACAGCCGCAATGCGCTGCGCATGGCGGCGCTGATGAAGATCCGCACGCTGTTCGTGTTTACGCACGATTCGATCGGCCTGGGCGAGGACGGCCCGACCCACCAGTCGATCGAGCACGTCGCCAGCCTGCGCCTGATCCCGAACATGGACGTCTGGCGCACCGCCGATACCACCGAAACCGCGGTGGCGTGGGCCGAGGCGATCCGCCGCGAGAACGGTCCGAGCTGTCTGATCTTCAGCCGCCAGAACATGCCGTTCCAGAAGCGTGACGATGCCACCCGCGCCAACATCGCGCGCGGCGGCTACGTGCTGCGCGACAACGTCAACCCGCGCACCGGCCTGCCCGATGCGGTGATCGTCGCGACCGGCTCGGAAGTGGGCCTGGCGGTCGGCGCGGCCGACCAGCTGGCCGCCGAAGGCATCCGTGTGCGCGTCGTGTCTGTGCCCTCGACGACTGTGTTCGACAAGCAGGATGCGGCATACAAGTCGACGGTGCTGCCCGCGGGCGTACCCCGCGTGGCGGTCGAGGCCGGCGTCACCGACTTCTGGTGGAAGTACCAGGTGCAGGCGGTGGTGGGCATCGACACCTTCGGCGAATCGGCGCCGGCTGGCGTATTGTTCAAGCACTTCGGGTTCACCGTCGAGAACGTGGCGAACACCGTCAAGAGCGTGATCTGACTTTCAGGGACGTGCGGGCGCGGCGGCGCTGCCGTCGCCGGCCCGGGCGCCCGCAGCTTTTTCTACTTCCCGTTCAGGAGACGTACCATGACTATCAAGGTTGCCATCAACGGCTATGGCCGTATCGGCCGCAACGTGCTGCGCGCCCACTACGAAGGCGGCAAGAAGCATGACATCGAGATCGTCGCGATCAACGACCTCGGCGATGCCAAGACCAACGCCCACCTGACGCAGTACGACACCGCCCATGGCAAGTTCCCGGGTACCGTGTCGGTCGAGGGCGACTACATGGTCGTCAACGGCGACAAGATCCGGGTGCTGGCCAACCGCAATCCGGCCGAACTGCCGTGGGGCGAGCTGGGCGTCGACGTGGTGATGGAGTGCACCGGCTTCTTCACCTCCAAGGAAAAGGCCTCGGCTCACCTGGCCGGCGGCGCGAAGAAGGTCATCATCTCGGCGCCGGGCGGCAAGGACGTCGACGCGACCATCGTCTACGGCGTCAACCACAACGTGCTGAAGGCCTCGGACACCGTGATCTCGAACGCCTCGTGCACCACCAACTGCCTGGCCCCGCTGGTCAAGCCGCTGCACGAGAAGCTGGGCGTGGTGACCGGCCTGATGACCACGGTGCACGCCTATACCAACGACCAGGTGCTGACCGACGTCTATCACGAGGACCTGCGCCGCGCGCGTTCGGCCACCCAGTCGATGATCCCGACCAAGACCGGCGCCGCTGCCGCGGTCGGCCTGGTGATGCCGGAACTGAACGGCAAGCTGGACGGCTTCGCGATCCGCGTGCCGACCATCAACGTGTCGCTGGTCGACCTGTCGTTCGTCGCCGCGCGCGAGACCACCGTCGATGAAGTCAACGCGATCCTGAAGGCCGCGTCGGAAGGCGAGCTCAAGGGCATCCTCGACTACAACACCGCACCGCTGGTGTCGGTCGACTTCAACCACAACCCGGCCTCGTCGACCTTCGACGCGACGCTGACCAAGGTGTCCGGCAATCTGGTCAAGGTGTCGAGCTGGTACGACAACGAGTGGGGCTTCTCCAACCGGATGCTCGATACCACCGTGGCGCTGATGAACGCCAAGTAAATCGGCCTGTGGTCAATGGCCGACGTCACCGCCTTGGCGGGGACTCGGAAGCGGCGCCCATGTGGCGCCGTTTTTTATGGCCTGTGTGCGCCAGCCCACGCACGGACTGTAAAATATGGTAAATACGACACAAGAACCCCGCTACGGAGGGGTTCCCGGGCGAGTAAAAATGACGTTTTCGCTTCCCCGAAGTGGCGATTTGATCTTACACTAGCCTTAGTGTCCTCGCGTGCGCTCGCTTGGCCACGCGTATCAAACCTGAACTGGGCGTGATCATGGTGAACGTTGACACCAAGCTGCTCGTGATCTTCACCGAGTTGCTCAGCAAGCGGAACGCGACCTATGTCGCCGAGAAGATGCACATGACGGCGCCAGCGGTATCGCACTCGCTGGGCCGGCTGCGCGAGATCTTCGACGACCCGCTGTTCATCCGCGTCCCGCATGGCCTGACGCCGACGCCGCGCGCGCTCGAACTCGGTCCGAAGATCCGCGAGATGCTGGACCTGTGGTCCTCGATCAACGAGGGCGACGTCGATAACTTCGATCCCGCGGTCGCGTCCGGCACGCTGCATATCGGCTTTGCCGCCGAACTCGGCGATACGGTGTTCAACCGCTTCGTGTTGCGCCTGGCGCAGCTGGCTCCCGAACTGCATATCCGTCTGGTCGAATCCCATTCGTGGGAGGCCGATGTGGCCTCGATGCGCGCCAACGAGCTGGACCTGGCGTTCAGCGCGCTGCCGACCGGCCACCCGGAGATCGTCGAGGAAACCGTCGCCGCGCTGAACCTGTGGGTTTGCGCGCGCAAGGGGCACCCGTTGCTGCAGACAGCCTGCACGCTGGACCACTATCTCGAGTGCGGCCATATCTTCATGGCCTCGGCGGGCGGCACCGGGCGCCCGGCACCTTCGCTGATTCCGCTGGACTACGCGCTGCAGCAGCGCGGCCTGAAGCGCAATGCGGCGCTGACCGTGCACTCGTGGCGCGCCCAGGCCGAACTGGCCGCGCAGACCGACATGATCTTCACCGTCAACGCGCTGACCAAGGACGTCGCCTGCGAAAGCTACGGCCTGAACGCGTTCCCGCTGCCGGCCGAAATCCAGACCACGCTCGGCCTGAACATGTTCTGGCACCGCAGCCGCAACACGCATCCGATGCTGGTCTGGGCGCGCGGACTGTTCCGCCAGGTCGTGGCCGAATTTGTCGGCGTGCCGGTGCCCGGGCTGCCCCAGCGCATGGCCGAGATCGAGCGCGAGCAGGTCTAGGCAGATCTGGTGCGCGGCACCGCTGCACAACAAAAAACCGGCGCCTGGCGCCGGTTTTTTTGTTGCCGCCGCGTGCCTCCTCGCACGCGGTACCGTGCATCAGCGCTTGGGCCGATGCGGGCAAGCGGTCTTGGTGCAATTGCCGTACAGCGACAGCGCATGCTCCTGCAGCGCGAAGCCACGCTCGCGCGCGATGCTTTGCTGGCGTTGTTCGATCTCGCCGTCGAAGAATTCCTCGACGCGGCCGCAATCGAGACAGACCAGGTGATCGTGGTGCTTGCCTTCGTTCAGTTCGAAGATGGCCTTGCCCGATTCGAAGTTGTTGCGCGACAGCAGGCCGGCTTGTTCGAACTGGGTCAGCACGCGATAGACGGTGGCCAGCCCGATATCCATATGCTCGTTGAGCAGGATGCGATAGACGTCTTCCGCGCTCAGATGGCGCTGCTCGCTGGTCTGGAAGATTTCGAGGATCTTCAGCCGCGGCACGGTTGCTTTCAGGCCGATATTTTTGAGTTCCGCCGGACTCGGCATGGGCGTGACTCCCTAGAGTACAATGTCTGGATTGTTGAATCATAAGGGTTTTGCCGGCAAAAGTCGCCCGGCGCCGCCGGTGCTGGCAATGCGCTGATCCCTTCACGCGGCGGCGAGCGCGTGTCCGCGCGGACACGCGGCCCATGCCCACCGACCGGCACTTTCCCTTCCTTCGGTAGCGAGAACTGCGAGTTACATGGATTCCATTCGAACATCCGCCCTGCGCCCGGCGCTGCTGACCACGCTTCTGGCAGCCATCACGCTGGCCTCCGCCGCCTGCTCGACCTACGACAGCACTTCCCGCAAGATCGCCAACGCGATCACGCCGTACCGGATCAATATTGTCCAGGGCAACTTCGTCTCGCGCGAAGCCGCCGCGCAGTTGCGCGAGGGCATGACCCGCGACCAGGTGCAGTTCCTGCTCGGCACGCCGCTGCTGACCGACGTGTTCCACGCCAATCGCTGGGACTATGTGTTCTCCTTCAAGCGCGGCAATACGCAGGTGGTGCAGCAGCGCCGCTTCACCGTGTTCTTCGACAACGATCGTCTGGTCCGCTTCGGCGGCGATGAACTGCCGTCGGAATACGAACTGATCGCCGAGATCGACGGCATGAAGCGCGCGCCGGACGCGAAGGGCGCCAAGCCGGCGCCGCAGCAGGCCGC
>NZ_AMPR02000125.1:0-8489 GCF_000307735.3 Cupriavidus sp. HPC(L)
GCCGCATCGCCGCCGGCGCGCCGCTGGCCGCCCGCATCAACAAGGCCACCATCGCGCGGCTGTCGCCGCAACCGGCGCCGCTGTCGTACGCCGAGCTCGATGCCCATTTTTCGTACGCGGCCAGCCGCGACCATGCCGAGGGCGTCGCCGCCTTCCTGGCGCGCCGGCCGCCCCGTTTTGAAGGGCACTAGGGCGCTTGGCGCCGCCACTGCCGTTCCCCGTTTTTTATCCCCCCAAGCTTTTTATCCGCTGATCGCATGAACGCCAATCTGTTCGCCCTGTTCGAATCCCGCTTCCCCGCCAAGCGCGAGGCCTGCTGCATCGAGACGCACGACGGCCTGTACTACAGCTGGGACGATCTCGATCGCGCCACCGCCAAGCTGGCCAATCTGCTCGCCTCGCTCGATCTGCCCGAAGGCTCGCGCGTCGCGGTGCAGGTCGAGAAGTCGCCGGAGGCGCTGTTCCTGTACCTGGCCACGCTGCGCGCCGGCTACGTCTATCTGCCGCTGAACACGGCGTATCAGGAAGCGGAGATCGACTATTTCATCGGCAATGCCGAGCCCGCGGTGGTGGTCTGCAGCAGCGCCAATTTCGGCTGGGTGTCGAAGCTGGCGTTCCGCCATGGCACCGGGCATGTATTCACGCTCGACGACGACCGCGGCGGCACGCTGCTCTCGCGCGCCGCCGCGCAGCCGGACCGCTTCGACACCGTGCAAAGCGGGCCCGACGACCTGGCGGCGATCCTCTATACCTCCGGCACCACGGGACGCAGCAAGGGCGCGATGCTGACGCATCGCAACCTGTCGTCGAATGCCGAGACGCTTCACAAGGCCTGGGGCTGGCGCAGCGACGACGTGCTGCTGCACATGCTGCCGATCTTCCATGTGCATGGGCTGTTCGTCGCCTCGCACGGCGCGCTGCTGGCCGGCGCCAAGATGATCTGGGCGCCGAAGTTCGACATGGAGCAGGTGCTGCGCTTCCTGCCGCGCTCGACCGTGATGATGGGCGTGCCGACCTATTACGTGCGGATGCTGCAGGATCAGCGCTTCGACGAGGATACGTGCCGCCGCATGCGGCTGTTCGTGTCGGGCTCGGCGCCGCTGCTGCTCGAGACCTTCGAGGCGTTCCGCGAGCGCACCGGCCATACGATTCTCGAGCGCTACGGCATGAGCGAGACGGTGATGCTGGTGTCGAATCCCTATGACGCCGGCGAGGGCGAACGGATCGGCGGCACCGTCGGCCGTCCGCTGCCGGGCGTGTCGGTGCGCGTGGTCGATGGCGACGGCAATCCTTGCGCGGCCGGCGACATCGGCGCGGTCGAGGTCAAGGGGCCCAATGTGTTCAAGGGCTACTGGCGCATGCCGGAGAAGACGCGGGAGGAGTTCACCGCGGACGGCTGGTTCAAGACCGGCGACATGGGCCGCTTCGGCGGCGCGATCGTCGGCATGTCGGCCGAGCGCAAGGTGCCGGACGACTATCTGACCATCGTCGGCCGCAGCAAGGACCTGATCATCTCCGGCGGCTACAACGTCTATCCGAAGGAGATCGAGAGCTTCCTCGACGAGATGCCCGGTGTGCAGGAGAGCGCGGTGATCGGCGTGCCCCATCCGGACTTCGGCGAGGCGGTGGTGGCGGTGGTGGTCGGCAAGCCGGGCGCCGAACTGAACGAGCAGGCGATGATCGGCACGCTGAAGCACCGGATCGCCAACTTCAAGGTGCCCAAGCGGATCCACCTGGTCAATGAATTGCCCCGCAATACGATGGGCAAGGTGCAGAAGAATCTGCTGCGGGAGCGGTTCAGCGGTTAGAGCCGCGTTCCGCTCGGTTGGCTCCCCTCTCCCGCCTGCGGGAGAGGGGCCGGGGGAGAGGGCAACGGCGCTGGTCATGCCTGCGCCGCTTGAAACCACCTCCCTCCCCAACCCTCTCCCCCTGAGAGGGAGAGGGAGAACACCATGGGGCGGTGTCCTGTCTTGGCGGCGCCTTACTTGAGCATCTGCACCGAACCATTGACCGTCACGGTGACCTGGGCCTTGCCGCCCTCCATCGGCACCGGCGCGGCCTCCGCGGCGGCCATCGCGGCCTTGGCGTACATGCGCGGCATCGGCGTCACGGCACCGGCCTCGCCGACCTGCACGCTGCGGATCGTATAGCTGCCATAGCCGAACAGCCGGGTCGTCGTCTGCGCCTTGTCGCGGAACGCGGCGACGGCCTGTTCGGTCAGCTTGCTCTCCGCCGCCAGGCGCGCCTCGCGCGACAGCGAGAAGCTGATGTTCTGCACCTGCATCTGGCTGGCCAGCTCGCCGGCGAGCTTCGAGGCCGCGGTGAAATCGCGCGACTGCAGGATGACCTCGGCGCGTCCGCGCCAGGTGCTGATGCGGCCATTGCGGTCGGTGCTCGGATAGATCGTGAAGCCGCCCGATTCCGCCTGGATGCCCGATACGCGCTTGGCGCGCTCGATCACCTGCTGGGCCTTGGCCGACAGCGCCGACGAGATCGCGGACGGCTCGGCGCCTTCCTGCTCGGCGGCCAGCGTCACGCGCACCACGTCGGTCGGTACCTCGGCCGCGGCCTCCGCCGACAGCGACAGCACGCCCGCGGGGGGCTGCCAGCCTTCGGGCGGCATCGGTCCGCCCTGTGCGGAGGCGGCCAGTGCGGTGGTACCGAGCAGGGTAGCGGCGAGCAATTGCTTCATCGAGTTCTCCATGACAATGTGATGGTGATCAGACGGTCACTGGCAGCGCGGGGTTCCCTTGACCCGCGGGGCGCTTGTATCGGCGTCTTACCGAGCCAGTACCCGCATCGCGCCGCCGCCGGCTCGTTCAGAATGCCTGCCAGGCCTTCCACAGCATGTAGGCGGCCAGGCAGAACAGCATGCCGGCGAAGATCCGCTTGAGCTTGCGGACCTCCATCCGGTGCGCGGTGCGGGCGCCCAGCGGCGCGGTCAATACGCTGGCGATCGCGATCACCGCCAGCGCGGGCAGATAGACGTAGCCAAGCGAGCCGGCCGGCAGCCCGGTCATCTGGTAGCCGCTCCAGACATAGCCGATCACGCTGGCCGCGGCGATCGGAAAGCCCAGCGCGGCGGAGGTGGCGACCGCATGGTGGATCGGTACGTTGCACCAGGTCATGAACGGCACCGAGACGAAGCCGCCGCCCGCGCCGACCAGGCTGGACAGAAAGCCGATTGCCGAACCCGCGCCGAACATGCCCGGAAAGCCGGGCAGCTGCCGGCTCGGCGACGGCTTGCGGTTGCGCAGCATCTGCGAGGCCGAAAAGCCGACGAACAGCGCGAACAGCAGGGACAGCCAGCCGGTCTTCAGCGCGGCGAACACCTTGCCGCCGCCGATCATGCCGCCCAGCAGGATGCCGGGCGCCAGCGCCAATACGATCTTCCAGCGCACCGCGCCCTGCTTGTGGTGGGCGCGCACCGACGACAGCGAGGTGAACAGGATCGTGGACATCGAGGTGGCGATCGCCATATGGACGATCGCCTGTTCGGGAAAGGCCAGCCAGCTGAATGTCAGGGTCAGGAACGGCACCATCATCATGCCGCCGCCGACGCCGAGCAGCCCGGCGCAGAAGCCGGTGAACGCGCCGAGCAGCAGCAGCGCGGGAATCAGGGAGAGAGTCATGCGTGGATCGCTTCGTGATGTTTTTCGTTATGGTTATTGCGCGGGCGGCTCGTGTCTTGCCCGCGTGGATCGCACGCGGTTCAGCGGCGTCCCATCAGCCGCGTGGTGATGAATTGCCATTCCTGCGGCGTGACCGGCGTGATCGACAGCCGGTTGCCACGGCGCAGCACGACCATGTCGGCCAGCTCCGGATGCTCGCGCAATGCCGCCAGAGAGATCAGCTCGCACTTGTCGACGAACTTGACGTCGACCAGCTCCCAGCGCGGATGCTCGGGCCTGGACGCAGGGTCGTGATACTTGCTGTCGGGGTCGAACTGGGTCGGATCGGGGTAGGGCGTCGAGCAGACCTCGGCGAGCCCGGCGATGCCGGGCTGCGGGCATGACGAGTGGTAGAACAGCACGCCGTCGCCGATGCGCATCGCGTCGCGCATGAAATTGCGCGCCTGGTAGTTGCGCACGCCGGTCCAGGGCAGACGCCCCTGCTCGGCCAGCGTATCGATGCTCGCCTCGTCGGGCTCGGATTTCATCAGCCAGTACTGGCGCGCGCGGGACGCGCCGGCGGCCGGTTTGTCGGCGGCTTTGGTGGCCGCCTTCTTGTCGGAGGGACTCATGCTCGCACGTCTTGGATGGTCGGAACGGCATCGCGAGCACGCGGCAAGGGCTCGGCAGCGGCGGCGCGACGCGGCAAGCATACCGTGAAAGCGCCATCATCGTCCGCATTGGCATCGCAGGCAAAATCGCAGGCCACTGCGCGGGCAAAAAAAAAGAGGCGATGGTCCAAAGACCATCGCCTCTTGCATGGGGTCCCCGCCTCGGCCGTTGGGTCGGCATCCTGAACCCAAGTGAGGTTCAGTGTGGCTGCGGAAGCCGCATTTCGGGTACATCACCTATTCAGGGAGCCCAGGTTCGAGACCTGCGCTATGAACACTGTGACGCGCTCGCCCACACGGCATCATCCCGCACCATGCAATGCATATCGGTTCAAGGAGTTATGACCTTCGCGAACCAGGCAGGGAAACTGTCAAACGTCTGACTATCCAGTTTGACCCGGACTCGAAGTCCGGGGGAGGTCAGACGTTTGCCGTTTCTAACTAGGATGGGAGGAGAACGGCGGCCGGGCGCGATAACCCGACCATGCTTCTGCACCTTGGTACCCCGTGCAGTGGCTCCACTATACACCGGGGTTTCGCGCATACCAAGCGTGTCCTGGCTTGTCGTTACATTTTGCGCGGCAGGCGCGGCACGGTCTTCACATCCCTTGTATGGCCGTATATCGCCATGGTGAAGGCCCTTGCACAAGGACCCATATGCGGGTCCCTGGATGCAATTCAAGGGGTCACGATTGCGCCGGCGAAACTGTATTGCCGGCGGTATGGCCAGCGGTATTGGCCGCAATACCGCCGACCATGCTGGTGCCGACATGCGCGTACTGGCGCAGCGCCTCGTCGGCGCGCTCGTTCAGCTCGCGGATGCGGGCACGTACCGCGTCCACGGGGATCGCGCCGTCCTCCTGCTGCTTGCGCTTGAGCGCGAGCAGATCCGAGGCGATGCTGATCGCGGCCATCACCGCGACCCGTTCGACGCCCTTGGTGGAGGCGCCGGACTTGATCCGCGTCATCTGGTCGTCGACCAGGGCCACCGCTTCGAGCAGTGCGGCCTCGTTCTCGGGGGCGATCGCGAAGCGGTAGGGCTGCCCCGCGATATGGACTTCGACTTGCTTGTTGCCGCTCATGCGTGTTCTCCGGAAGGCTGGGCGCCGCGCGGTTCTCCCTGGATGCGCTCGGCGGGAAGCTCCCCTTCCTCGAGCAGGTCCAGCTGGCGCGCATCGGTGGCCGTGGGCAGCTTGTCCAGGATCGACTGGATGCGCAATTGCGCTTCCTCGATCTTGATGTTCAGCAGTTCGCGATCGGCAGCCATCGCTTCGCGATCGCTGCGCAGCTGCGCGGCCTCCGCCTGCAGGCGTTCGATCTCCTCGCGCAGCCGCTGGTTTTCCGCCGCCAGCGTATCCGCGTGGTGCAGCACGCGGCCGATCTTGGCGGCCAGTTGTTCGAGTTCGGTCAGCATGGGCCTGTCGTGTCTCAGGGTGTCAGGTAACGGGATTCTAGCCGATGCATGATCCGCGTCATCACTGCGGGAAGCGATTGTGACCGTGCATTCCCCTCGAAGTTGCATCGATCGTCGGTCATTGGCCGCAATGCGCGCCGCTCAGGGGCACGCGGCGGCGCAATGGGCCGCAGGCGCCGCCGATTTGACGGGGGCCGTCAAACTGCCTACACTCACGCGCGTTTTCAGGTGCTCGCGATCCGGTCCCCATCGGATTGCAGTTAAACGGGAAACAGGGAGTCCGCCACGCCGCCGCGCGATGCCGGTCCAACCTGTGCTGCCCCCGCAACGGTAAGCGATTGCGATCGCCGCCGCGCCCGAGCCGATCGGCACGATCGTCTCCACGCCCCCGGCCTCGCCTCACCGTCCCACATGCCACTGGACCGATGGTTCCGGGAAGGCGGACGGTGCCGATCGCCAGCCCGGATACCGGCCTGGATGCGGGCATGCCGGCCGCCATCGCGCTCGCGCAGCCTCACCGCCAGACGGTCCGCGGGGGAACGGGCCAGGCTATCACTTCCGCTCGAGCACCATGCTTTCATCGTCTTCGAGGTCGCGTCGCCCGGCACTGCCGGCCCCGCGCCCGACCGCGCGCGCCCGCGCCCAAGCCATCGCCTCCGATATTGTCCGCGTCGCTGTCCGCGCGCCTGTCCGCTCCCCCGCGCAGGCCGCGCTGCTGTCGGCCGCCACGCTGTGCGCGTGGCCCGCGCTGGCGCAGCAGTCCTCGCAGTCGCCGGACACCACGCTGGCCCCGGTCGTCATCAGCGCCACGCGCACCGCGCAGCCGCTGGACGAGGCGCTGCCCCATACCACCGTGATCACGCGGCAGGAAATCGCGAACAGCCAGGCGCCCGATCTGCGTTCGCTGCTGCGCACGCAGGCCGGCGTGGAACTGGCCGCCACCGGCGGCATGGGCGCCAACACCACGCTGTTCATGCGCGGCGCCAATTCCAACCAGACGCTGATCCTGATCGACGGCGTGCGCATCGCCTCGGCCAGCAGCGGCACCGCGCAACTGGCCAATATCCTGCCCGACGAGATCGACCGCATCGAGGTCGTGCGCGGCAACGTATCGGCGCTGTACGGCTCCGACGCGATCGGCGGCGTGGTGCAGATCTTCACCAGGAGTGGTGCCGGCAAGCCGCCCGCCGCCAACGCGCAGGTCGAATACGGCAGCGACAATACGCGCCGCGCGACGGTCGGCTACGGCGGCCAGGTCGGCGATACCTCGTTCAACCTGACCGGCTCGATCTTCAAGACCGATGGCTTCTCGGCGGTGAACACGCGCCTGCAGCCGCGCGCCAATCCGAACGACAACGCGTACGAGAACAAGAGCGTCTCCGGCCAGATCAAGCATCGCTTCGCGCCGGACTGGGAGGCGGGCGTCGCGGCCTACTACAGCAAGAGCAAGCTGTCCTACGACAGCACGTTCGGCCGGCCCACCGACGACTGGCGCAGCGACAGCGAGCTCTATACGCTGTCCGCCTTCGTCAACGGCAAGCTGGCACCGGACTGGACCACGCGCTTCAAGGTCGCGCAGAGCGAGGACGACAGCGACAACACGCTGAATGGCGTGTTCGACAGCCGCTTCAAGACGCGCACGCGCCAGTTCACCTGGCAGAACGAATACGCGCTCGCCAAGGGCCACCAGCTGATGTTCGGCACCGAGTACCTGCAGCAGCAGTTCGACTCGAACTCGTATGCCGCGCCCAGCCGCAACGTGGTGTCGGTGTTCGGCGGCTACGACGGCCGCATCGGCAAGCACCAGCTGCAGCTGAACCTGCGCAACGACCACTATTCGGATTTCGGCGACAAGGGCAGCTATTTCGCCGGCTACGGCTACTACGTGACCGAGCAGTTCAAGCTCCTGGCCAACGCCAGCAATGCGTTCCGCGCGCCGACCTTCAACGAGCTGTACTACCCGAACTATGGCCAGCCGAACCTGCAGCCGGAGCGGGCGCGTTCGGTCGAGATCGGCGCGCAGTACGACAGCAAGGGCGCGGGCCTGCTGCGCGTGACGGCCTTTCGCACGCAGTACGACAACCTGATCACGTCGGCGCTGCAGCCGAGCGGCATGTTCCTCGCGCAGAACGTCAGCAGCGCCAAGGTCGAGGGCGTCGAGGCGTCGTGGCGCGCGCGGCTGCTCGGCACCGACGTGACCGCCAGCGTCACGATGCAGAACCCGGTCGACGAGCAGACCGGCACGCAGCTGTTGCGCCGCGCGCGCCGGCATGCGGCGCTCGACCTGGGCCGCGACGTCGGCAACTGGCGCTTCGGCGGACAGTGGATCGTGTCGTCGTCGCGCCGGGACAGCGGCTCGCGCACGCTGGGCGGATACGGTATCGTCAACCTCAACGCGCGCTACAACATCGACAAGCAATGGTTCATCGCCGCCCGCGTCGAGAATCTGTTCGACAAGGACTACCAGCTGGCCTACCCCTACAACACGCAGGGCCGGGCCGGCTTCATCACGCTCGGCTGGCGCCAGCGATAGGCGGCATCGATGCGGACAGCGGCCCCGGCAACGGCGCGTACGACGGCAGGCAGACCGATGCGCGGCGCCGCTGAGATGCGGCGCGCGCTGGCCGTCTGCGCGCTGCTGGCCAGTGCCGCGGTGGCGGTGTTCCTGCTGTCGCTGGCGGTCGGCAGCGTCGGCCTGTCGCTGTCGCAGGTCTGGCACGCGCTGTTCGGACTCGCCGGGCTGGCCGATGCATCGGGCGGGCATGGCGCGGCCGACCCCACCGCGGTCGCCAT